>NZ_JBDNJQ010000210.1:0-12893 GCF_051172895.1 Nostoc sp. CALU 1950
ATTAAAGAAAAAATCACCCCGTCTTTCTTTTTTCTAGGAAAGTTATAATTATTATTTTTTATGAATTTATATGAGAGTATTTTCTAGAAAATGATAGGGTGGTAGAGGTTCGCTGAGTGCCAATTGCCAGTGCGAGCATTGTACCTGCCAAAGAGAAAACAGCTGCGTACTGAGCGTTGAATCGTTGCGCTGTGCCAAAAAGTGGATTTGCCGCACATCCGACTGTCGAGTTTCACAGATAACATTTGTATATGTTTTGAGAATTAACTGGCTCAAGAGTTCCCACTGTTCGCATTGTTGTGCTTGAAATGCTTGCTGTGTTTGGTAGCGTTGTTTTTTAGCTAATAAATAGGCTTTTCCCCTGGCATCAATACTGTCAGACTCATCAAGCAAATCACAGGGTGTCATTTTTAAGGTGTACTCAACTTTGTCTGCTAGGTGAGTTAGGGCTTCTAGATATTGCTCTTGGTGCTTTTCTAGATGATTCAGCAGTTTTTCTTGCGAGGTAAAACCCCTCCCAAAGCGTAGGGGAAGAAGAGGAGTTTGTTGAAAAAGTTCTCGAATCACGCGATCGTGGTTTAATACAGCTTGAAGTAAATGCTCATCTGTTGCCTGTATTGCCTCCAGCGAGATTTCCGGCTCTACGATCGCAGCTAAACCAGAAGAGTAAACTAGTTCAATATTCCTTTCCATCCCGAAGGGTAGAACAAGCGGTGATTCGGTGGGGACTAGAAGAGCATAAGCGTATATTGACATAAGTATAACGGCGTAAATATTTGTAGCTGGGATCAGGCAGGAGGCAGAGGGCAGGAGGCAGGAGGGTTTTAGTTGTTCTGTTTATTTGCACCGCTCTACTGAAGTACCTTCCGCTCTGAACTTCTGCGTTTTTTCAAGTAAGTATTCATGCTTAGTTTTGGCACAATCAAGCATAAAAATTCTTACCTCTTCCTTCTGCCTCCTGCCTCCTGCCTTCTGCCCTCTATTCAGATTGATGCTGGTTAGCAAGCATTTGGTATGTAACTTGGAAATCATCATTTGTAATCTGAATCAAGCTGGAGTCAGTCAATCCTTGGGCGCGGTATCGACGAATGGCGCTTAAAGCAGCTTGATTGCTTAACAAAGCCAAGTCTGCGCCATTCCAACCCTCGGTAACTGTCGCCCAGGTTTCTAAATCGACATCAACCAGGGGACGATCTAGATTGTGAACTCGTAAAATCGCTAATCGGCTGGCTCGATCTGGTAGATCGATTTTTATTTGTAAGTCCAATCTTCCGGCTCTGAGCAAGGCAGGATCGAGCGCTTCTGGACGATTGGTTGCTCCTACTAACAGTACTTTCGGGCATTCATGCAACCCATCCAGTTCGGTGAGCAGTTGACCGACAACGCGATCGCTAACCCCAGAATCACCAGTGAATCGTCCCCGTGCTGGTGCCAGGGTATCAATTTCATCTATAAATACAACGCAAGGAGCTGCTTGCCGAGCTTTGCGAAAGAGTTCTCTGACTGCCTGTTCTGCTGCACCTACCCATCGACTGAGTAATTCCGGGCCATTCACAGCAATAAAGTTGGCTCTAGCCTGAGAAGCGATCGCTTTTGCAAGTAATGTTTTTCCCGTTCCCGGCGGCCCCCACAACAGAATCCCACGGGGAGGCTTGGCTTTGGTTTGCTCGTATAGTTCGGGATAAAGAAGTGCGCCCTCTACAGATTCTTGAAGTTTTTGTTTAACATCATCCAATCCACCAATGTCATCCCAACTGACACTTGGTACTTCAACTGCTACATCTCTAAGAACTGAGGGTTTTATCTCCTTAATTGCTTCGAGAAAATCCTGCTGTACGATAGTCATGTTCTCAGGAACGGGACTGTTGAGTGAGGGGACTTGACGACGAAGGGCAATGTAGGCTGCTTTTTGACAAAGTGCTTTGATATCGGCTCCGACAAAACCGACAGCCAAATCGGCGATCGCTCCTAAATTAACCGAAGTCTCCAAGGGCATGGCACTTGTCAAAATCGTCAGAATTTCCAATCGTCCATCGCGATCGGGAACCCGAAACTGAACTTCGCGATCGAAGCGTCCCGGACGACGCAGCGCCGGATCGAGATAATCGGGACGATTTGTTGCCGCTAATACAATTACGCCCTCGGTTTTGGCAAACCCATCCATTAACCCAAGCAACTGCGCCACTAGTCTTTTTTCAACTTCACCTTCCACTTGGCTGCGATCTGGGGCAAGGCTGTCAATTTCGTCAATAAATATCAGGCAGGGAGCAGAACGAGTTGCTTTCTCAAAAATACTTCGCAAACGAGCTTCTGCTTCCCCGTAATACTTGCTCATCACCTCTGGGCCATTGATGGCAATGTAGTTTAACTCTAACTCTTCTGCCAAAACACGGGCTGTTAAAGTTTTTCCCGTACCGGGCGGGCCAACGAGCAAAACCCCACGCGGAGGCTCTAACCCTAATTTCACCAATAAATCTGGACGTTTAAGTGGAATTTCAACTAACTCTCTGATTTCTTGGAGAACATCAGCCAAGCCGCCGACATCTTGCCAAGAAGTTTTTGAGTTCGTCCGAGCTGATGGGGGGGTGACATCAGTATCATCCATTGGTGTAGTGCCAACGGTGGAATTGGATCTGGCTCGGCTGGAATTACTTGTTCTCGGAATATTGCCTTGTCGGGGAATACTACTGAGATTATGAGACCGAATTTGAATAGAAGTTTTTAACTCTCCTTTCTCTACTTTTTCTTCTAAAGCTTTGGCAATTTCTAATAGGTGTTCAAATCCTTTAAATATGTCGTCCATTGATTTTACTTAAATAAAAGACGGAGAAAAATTTAATTTCTAAAAAATTCAACAGTTTCAATTTTTGTTGCTATTCATACCAACTCTCTATAAAGATGCCCCTAAATATTTTTGAACATAGCAAATTAACTTGAGAAAATCTCTGCGTACCTTTGCGCTCACCTCCGCGTACCTTTGCGTTAAAAAAAACTATGATTTGGCACAGCATCAAAAAGAAACGGTATCAATAGGAAGAGGAATTAATTTAATTGGAACTGAACAAGTAAGTCGGTGAAAAAAACCTAACCATAATTAAGAAGATAAACTAGACTAAAATCCTCTTCCCTCCTGCATCATCCCAACTACAAATATTTACGCCGTTGTACTTAATCGAAGACGAGCAAAGTTATACGGGGCAGTGAAATTGTTGTAACGAATTCGCAAACGGTTTTCAAATTGACGATCGAGTGCTTCAACGTGTTCGCTAAATTGTGATTCTGCTTCCCAAGGAATTAGGTAGGCTGAATTGTAGATCATTGTGTCCACTTGGGGAGTATTTTCCACCACCTCGATCGCAATGGAGTTGAGTGTGCTTTTAAATACATCTATGATGCCTTGCTTGCGATCGCTCATTCCCTGTTCGATGGTTTGCCCTATTTGGATTACCCGCTCCATACTCAGGGGTTGACCCACTAGCTTATCCCTTTCGGTTTTGAGATTTGGGTGTTCTGCCAATAGTCCCTGAATTTCTGCCTCGGTATCCCAAAAAACTTTGACACTAACTTCTCGGCAACCCGATAACTTCGCAAGCATTTGCGTCAATTCTTCTTGATGAGGACGAATTAATTGCTGTGAAACCGTTTCCCAGCTTGAAACCAAAAGTCCAAATTGCACGGGCAGTAAATAGCGATCGCCTCCTTGCATGATCTCCTCAAGGACTTTCTCATGACTTAGCAGGTTACGACGACTTGCCAAATAACGCTCTTGCTGTGCTTCAGAGTAAATGACTGCAAAATCATCCAAAATTTTAATTTGTACGGGTTGCCGATCTAAGCCCTCTAAATTTAAATTTTGTGGAGCAGGCAAGGTCAAAATTCCATAAATGTAAAAGCCATAACTCATAAGAATGTCTTACCAAGAAGAATTTAGATAAAAAAGTTACAGGGGTTTAGAAGTGAGTACTAGTCTTAACTTGGCATGAACTAAGCTTAACTGAGCCAGTCCTAAATCTAAGTCACCTTCAACCACAACACCCGTATTTAATAGGCGATCGAGAAGTTCTAAAATAGAGGGTTGACTAGAGGTTTCACCGGGGTAATATCCTCCAGATTGGGGAAGTAAATTTCCCATTTCACCCAAGTTAATATTTAGATCGGCTGGGTCAACATCAAATATCTCGCAAAGCTTAACAACCTGTTGTTCAAGCTGTTGTAGGCTTTCGGAAGCTCGATCTAGCTCATGGTCGCTGAGGGTGCCAGCATCCATTCGCCGAATCACCTGAGCTTCCATGAGTTGGCGTATCAGTTCAACAACCGTCAGTAACAACGGTGCTAAACCGGAATCGGAACCTTTTGATTTACTAATCGCCTGCATTCTGATGATTATTAGGATTGAGTGCTTTGAGCGATTGCAGTTCTGTTTCTAGACTGGCAAGACGCTCTTGAAGTTGTTGATTAGTTGCTAATAAGGTGTGAGTTTGACTATTAAGATAAGGGTCGCTCTCCCACCAGTTAATTCCAATCTCTTTGGCTTTATCAACAGAAGAAATCAACAAACGAATCCGAATGTTGAGCAATTCTGTGGAGCCTACGGAAATAGAAATATCTCCTGCGATAACAATGCCTTTATCCAGAACCCGTTCTAGAATATCTGCCAAGGTAGAACCTTGAGTTGATGTGGTGATCGCTCCCCGATTAGTATTAGTACTCATTTGTTTATTAAATGGCCAGAATCAAAAGCAACTGTTTGTGAGATGTTCGGCGACTCGGCATTGCCCTGCATTTGTACTAATACTCCCTGCTCTCTGAGAGACTTGAGTGCAGCGACAATTTGACTGCGATCGATCCCTAGTTCTACTGCCAATTCAGAGAAACGCCTTCCTGGAGAATTACACAGGTAGTTGTAGACTTCATGTTCGTAAGGTACTCGTTGTTCCAATACAAGCTGATTTTGATTGTTTGGTATTATCTCTGTCGACTGAGTTTGAGTATTTATACTATGATGCAATTCACTTAAAACCTCTTCCAGTAGCCGAGTTGCTTCCATGAGAGGTTGATTCGTGCGAGAAAGCAGGATATCGGCACAAATATCTTGGAAGCTAGGATCTCCAGGGTTTACGGAAATTTCGTGTTCGTGGCAGATTTTGGCAATCATCAGACAGGAACGCAATCCACCGCCTTGTCCAGAGCCAGATCGACTCCAAAACGTCCGTACTAAGCGGACAATTTTTTCTGCTTTCTCAGAATCTATACCTGTTTTATGAACTACAATTTCCTGCTGACTCAGTTCATCAGGTGTAGGCATATCGATGGTAATAACACGATCCATCAAAGCATCCTGAGTTGCATGAACTCCACAATACTCTTGAGGATTTGATGTTAAGATTGCCCTAAACTGAGGATGAACCCGGATATACTCGGCTCGATGTTGGTTTGTTGGTAATACTAACAACCTCTCCTCAAGTACGGAGAGTAAAACGTTATTTACCTCCGGGTGCGATCGATTGAATTCGTCGTAAACCAGCGTAAATCCTTCTTTACAAGCTAGGGTTAATCGTGCATCAACCCAGTGTTGTCGGAGTTCATCCTCAACTTTAACAACGCTGTGGATATAGTTATCAACAACCTTTTTACGGGTATAACCTAATTGATTACCAATCAAGTCTGAGGTTTTAAACTCATCATCTCCAAATAAGAGGATGATCGGCTGGTTGAGCAAATCAGCTAGATGCATTGCCAGAGTAGTTTTTCCGACTCCGGCTGCACCACGTAAATGTATTGAAAAACCTGACTGTAGATAGCGCAAAGCACGTTGAGCGACGCGTTGAACAGCAGGTGTATTAACAAATCGTTGGGGAGATGCATTTAATACTGTTGTCAAACTCTAAGTACCTCCTAAAATAGGAATGTCATGCAAAAGTAATTTTTTTTACATTGCAAATATAAAATACAGATGTCAATCAGCTTTAACTGGACTCAAATCCAACGGATTTTGGCATCAACACAAGACTAGTAATGTTTAATATTTATGTCATCAGCATGATTACGGTGTTGAGAGGATACCTTTAAGAAGTCAACACAAGTGTAAAAATATGGTTCTGCGCTTCTTACTATTACCGATTACTGGCCCATTAATGGGGGTAACGTGGCTTGGGGAAAAAATTTTAGAACATGCGAGTACTGAAATTGATGATAAAGAGAATCTCAGCAAGCAGCTTCTTGCACTCCAACTTGCTTTTGATATGGGAGAAATTCCTGAAGAAGAGTTTGAAATTCAGGAAGAAGCTCTTTTATTAGCGATTCTGGAAGCAGAAGAGGAGGAACGCAATCAGACACAAGAGTAAGGTTGGAGGCAGGAGGCAGAGGAGACGAGGTAGTGCGATAGACGGGTTTCCCGGCATAAAACGACTGCCGAGAAGGTAATCCCCATAATTAACAATTCAAAATTCAAAATTCAAACATTTTAGACATTTTGCCTATGGCACGCTGTTTGCGTTCAGACGGGGATTTAAACCCCGGCTGAAACTGGCGCTAGCTGTAGAGGTAGGGGTCTTAAACCCTTTGATTTACTATAAATTTCAGTAGACCGAAAACTTTTACCAACATCAAAAATTAGTAGCTTGTGATACCGTGCATTCTTTTTTCACGGACAGTACCCGCGAACGCGAGGCTTTTTTCATCGAATTTAATCCGCGATGTGTGGATGAGGGAAAATATAAGTATCGCGATTCACAATATAATCAGCCATGACTGAAACCAAACCCGCTCGTACCGCACGCAGGGGACGAATATTCCCTGAAATTCAATGGAATGAAGAACAAAAAGAACGACGTTCAGCCGAACGCGAGGCTCTTTACCAACGTTGTAAACCTATTTTTGAGCGAGTCAAATCAGAATTAATTGAAACTCACTACAACTGGTTTGTTGCAGTTGAACCGGATAGTGGAGAATATTTTATTGATAAAGATTTAGAAGTAGTTTCATTACGGTGCCGCGAACAGCATCCAGGCAAAATCCACTATGCTTTTCGGATTAATGAGTCTGGGGCTTGCGGCACGATATGACGATTTCCGGTTTTTTTGGTGATGAGGATGCACTACTTTTTGAAATTAATTTAATAACATCAGATGGATTAGAATTACCTGTTGAGGCGATGTTTGATACAGGTTTTTCGTATTGGTTAGCGATTAATGAGCAAGATATAGATGCACTTGGTTGGGAGCGTTTACGAGAGCAAACAATGCGAACTGCACGGGGAGATGTAAAATTTGAAATCTATCTTGGTCAAGTATTATTTGATGGTCAAGAGTTTGACATACCTGTACATGTTGGCAAAGATTTAACAGAAGTTTTGCTCGGTCGTCAATGGTTAACAAATCGTCGGTTAGTCGTTGATATACAGTCGGGTGAATTAACATTGGGATAACTACGACCGATAATAAATTAGAAAAATGCCTCAAATTTAAGGCCAAAAGTCTTTAAGACTAGTGGTAACTTCTGGATCGGAGACGACTTCCCCATTAGGCATAATAGTCTCACATCTTTTAGTAGGCCCAGAAATATTTTCTAAAATAGCATTTCTGAAATTAGTTCTGTAGATATAAGTATTTTCAAAGGAAACTTCAACAATATTGGCTGACTCTAAATCAGCTTGCCTCAAATTGCAACTGTAAAAGCTGACTCTTTCCAAATTACTACACCTGAAAATCGTACCTTCAAAATCTCCATGCCCAAGATAAGCATCAGCAAGGTCGGCTCCTTCCAAACAGGCATAGCGCATGACAAGATAACTCAAATTGGCTTTTCTGAGAATAGCTCGACTAAGATTAGCCCTATCAAATTGGGACTCAGCCAAGTCAGCACCACTCAAGTCAGCACCAGTGAGGTTAGCATCACTAAAGTTAGTAAAAATCAAATTGGATGCACTGAGGTTAACATCAGTGAGGTTAACGCCAGCCAAATCACCAGCCTTCAAATTAATCCCACTAAAGTCTCTTTCCCCAGTAGCGTACATATGCAACAACTCTTCAACAGTTATTCTCATCTATACCCATCCACATTAACCAATACATATTGCTCTAAATTAGCCGCTTTCCCTTGAATGTCGATTAACCCGAATTTCACGACATTAGTTAAGGGTTTTAATGCCGATATTTTAATTCAACTTTAAGCCGCGGCCGCGCAAGTAAGTTGCGAAGAATAGGCAGCTGAAATCTTAGTACTTAGTATTCCAATATTATGGTGTTGAATTTTGGTGTCTTTTTCTCTAAGTCAGTCTTTGCTTGCTGATGAGTCATGTCCCCTTCAGGAATTGTTTGACTATTTAAAATAGCAAGACGCTGCTGAATCTGATGTCGGCGTGCTTCGAGTTTCTCTAGTTCCTCCTCTAAACGCTCCTTCTCTAGCATCATTTTGTAAGCATTTAAGTAAGCTGTTGCTTGAGAACGTTGAGGAGGCATGGTGCTAAATTTGGCTGGAATTTGTCTGCGGTTTGGAGTGCGATGCATAATAAATTTCTCTTTGGGTATGAAAGTATTTAGTCTAATTAGCCGTTAAAATAAACAGGCTGCGGCTGCTTGGATGCGTTCTAAAGGCTGAACTGAGCGAGGAAGCATTGGTAAGCGAACTATTGTCAAACCTGGAAAATTTGTCTCGCAGTCATCGCAATTAATGGTTGCTGTAGAAGTAAAACGGTTGAGAAGAAGGTAATTCTGACTTACACCTATTTCTTCCATAGATTTGAACAGGCGTTTTTGTTCGGCAAGTACACTAGTCTGGTTAAGTGTAACCCCAATGAACTCTGCTTGTTGTGGGTCTTTTAGCACTTTTTGGGCTTTAACTACACGCTGTCGCAAAGTTCGTAAACGCCCCATAAACTCTGTACGACCAAGGACATTCTGATACTTGATCCAGAGTTTGAAAATCCAAGCTAGCCAGTCTGCTAATGCAGTTGGCATTTCTAGAAAACGCAGAAGATGACCTGTAGGAGCAGTGTCTAAAATAATCAAGTCTTCTTCTTGTTGCTCTAGCAATTCCATTACTGTTAACAGGGAAAGTATTTCATCAATCCCTGGTAAAGCTTGATCGACAATTTTGCGCCAGGCAGCAGGAGCATAGGCCATTTCAATAGCTTCGCTTGTTTGGGTTTCGCCACTCATCATTTCGGCCAGTTCCCATAGGTAATCGGCTCTGAATTGATCGACAATGCGATCGCCATCTACTTCCTGACCTCGAAGATTAGCAGTTATTTGATATGGTTCGTGTCCTAAACTCAGACCAAAGGCATCACCCAAGGAGTGGGCTGGATCGATGGAAACCATGCGAATTTTGCGATCGGGATGTTGTTGAGCCATAGCCCAACCAATCGCAGCTGCTACTGTGGTCTTGCCTACTCCACCCTTACCGCCAATTAGTAACAGGCGACGACCTTTGGTGAGAAAATCTCCAAAGCTAGGAGGAATTGTTTCCGGCCATTGAACTGGGAGTAGATCGATAAAAGATAGCGGTTCAAGCTGAGGAACATGGATTTGGTTGATGAGATGGCTGAGGGCTAGAATCCCTAAAGGCTCCTCATCTTGCTGTGGCACAATAAAAATCGGCTTTTCGTTAGCAAGATCCGTATACTGACCAATCAGCGGTTGTTGTTCTTGGTAACGATCTGGGTCAGTCGCACTGGCCAGGACTTGGTTAACAAACAACCCTCCACAAGGAACCTGCAAAGTTTGTAAGGCTTCTAGGAACCGTTTTGACTCCAACCAACTCATTGGTTCGGCAATCGCAACTAACAAACAAGCTGTATGGGTGGGATCTTGAAGCAGACGACGACCTTGCGACAGTTCAGCTTTCAGGGTTTGCAAAAAATCGTCAGCGCGATCGGGTGTGTAACTTCCAGCAAAGGTCTTGCTAATAATCCGATGCTTTTCTTGAAACAGTTCAAGAGAGTGGAGGAAAGTGTCTAAAAAATCCATCAATCCAAATAAGTTGAGAGTATGACCGCTAGGAGCCATATCTACTACTACTCGATCTACCCGCTGCTCCTGAAAAAGGCGTTGGATCTCTAACAAGCCCATCAACTCGTCCAGTCCAGGCCAATTTAAATCCCAAACTGGAGACAAGTCTTCTCCTTCAACAAAACTACCGCGCTCCACTAACAGTTCTAACACCTGACCATAACGTTCTTTAAAGTCTTGTAGCAGACGCTTTGCATCCAACGCCCTTACTAGTAGATTGGGTAGTTCCGCTATGGGACGAGAAATGTCATCAACGCTAACTTGTAAAACATCTCCAAGAGAGTGAGCCGGATCGGTTGAGATTAAAAGAATTTTCTCATTGGCAAATTTCTGCGCCCAACGACATGCAAAGGTGCAGGAGATTGTCGTTTTTCCGACTCCACCTTTGCCGCTAAACATAGCAAGGTGTAGGTTATCAAAAAGTTCCATCCCGTTTGTCATTTCTGGCGTTTTAGGATAAAGTTACTACATTTTTTTGAAATTTACTTAAGTAATTTTGCTGAATAAAGCTATTTAAAACCTTAATCTTTCACGGATGAGATAGGATTTACAAAACTTCTATCCTATAGGGCGGTGACAGGGAAAGCTTCACAAGAGAATGTGTAATTAATTTTGTTGAGTTACTTACAAAGATTAGCCGAGGAACTATAACTGAGGTAAAGATTTAGCCAGAGATGTGCAAAAGTAAGGAGATAAGATGGTTAACAGTTCTGAAGGCGATATAAATATTGGGTTTAATGTCCAATGTATTTCTGAATACGACTTTTTTTCTGACAGTAATTTTGAGGACATTCATTGTCGTCCACTTAAAACAGACTCTCCGTACTTAGGACTAAAAACTTTTGAAATTAAAGATAAAGACAAATTTTTTGGTCGGGAGAAGTGGATTGCTAATCTGGGAAATTGCTTAAAAGAAGATAATGTACTTTTGCTTTTAGGAGCATCAGACAGTGGCAAATCATCATTGATTCGGGCAGGTTTAATTCCTTATTTAGGATCTCATAAAAATTCATTAATTAATATAAGTTTTCACCCAGATGAAAATCCTTTTAAATCTCTTTATCAGTGTCTTGCTTCTACTTATGGGAAAAAAGCGCAAATAGCGGATATTGCTAAAAAAATTAGAGAAAATCCCCTACTTCAAATTGTCACATTCCTCAAACAAGATTATCAGTGCGTTCTAATTTTTATTGACCAATTTGAAGAACTGTTTACAAAAACTCAAAAACCGGAACGCGATAAATTTGTTGCTAGTCTCTTTCAACTGTTCCAGCAGCAGGATAGCTCTGTCAAAATTGTTTTAACAATGCGGTTTGATTTTCTGGATAAATTTAGTGAGTATCCCCAACTTGCGAAGATCCACGATCGCTATAGTCGTATACTCACTAGAATGAGCGATGGAGAATTAAAGTTAGCGATCGCTGAACCTGCTTCGAGAAATGGCGTTATCTTTGAACAAGGATTAGTTGAGCAAATTATTCATGATTTTCACCAACAAAATGATTATTTACCACTTCTGGCATACACCTTAGATGTGCTGTGGGAAAGAGAAGATATTACAAACCGGGTTCTGAAGACAAAGACTTATAAAGAACTAAAAGAGCAAACGTTTGGTTATTTAAGCGAACAAGCTAATCAATTTATTAATGCTAGTGTTGGATGGTGCGATCGCCAGGAACAAGAGATTCAAAAGTTAAACCTTGCACTGATTGAATTAAAACTGCGCGAGCAATCCGCCAGGGTTTTGAATTTACTTCCTGTCCAACCGCTAGAGGGTTTGGTGCTGGCAATTCAAACAATGGGTGAGAATCTAGAGAAATACCCAAACCAGCTTCTAGCTCCTGTTTTGGGAAGCTTAAAGGAAGCAATGAACACACCCACAGAGGCAAATAGCTTGCGCGGACACGAGCAAGAGGTGAATTGTGTAGCCTTTAGTCCTGATGGCAAATTTATTGCCAGTGGCAGTAGCGATTATACCGTGTGCTTGTGGAATATCATTGGCAATCCTACTGCTCAATTTTTGTGTGGACACGAGCAAGAGGTTAATTGTCTAGCCTTTAGTCCTGATGGCAAGTTGATTGTTAGCGGTAGTATTGACGGAATTTTGTGTTTATGGGATCTACAAGGTAATCTCATTACTCAACTGTGGCAGGGACATGAGGAAGGAATTATTTCCGTCGCCTTTAGCCCAAATGACGATTCTATTGTCAGTGTTGGTTTTGATGGGACGGTGTGTTTGTGGGATTTTGAAGGTAACGCCATTACTCAACCCTGGCGCGGACACAAGGAAGGAGTTATTTCCGTCGCCTTTAGCCCAAATGGCGATTCTATTGTCAGCGTTGGTTTTGACGGAACGGTGTGTTTGTGGGATTTACAAGGTAACACCATCACTCAACCCTGGCACAAACATGAGGCGAAAATTATTTGCGTCGCCTTTAGCCCCGATCGCAAGTTTATTGTCAGTGGTAGTAGTGATTCTACAGTGCAGTTGTGGGACATACAAGGTAATCCCATCGGTCAACCTTGGCACGGGCATGAAGGACATGTAAATTCTGTAGCGTTTAGCTCTGATGGCAAGTTTATTATTAGTGGTAGCTGCGATCGCACAATACGCTTATGGAATATCAATGGCAACCTCATCACTCAACCTTGGCGTGGACATGAAGGACAGGTTAATTCCCTAGCCTTTAGCCCCGATGGCAAGTTGATTATCAGTGGTGGCGATAAAACTGTGCGTTTGTGGGAGCTACATCAAATATTACAAGATCGGGTCATCGGGCGATCGCAGCGCAAATATGAGAATTGGGTCAATTCTGTCGCCTTTAGCTCTGATGGTCAGTGGATTGTCAGTGCCAGCAATGATTCGACAATCCGTTTGTGGGA
>NZ_JBDNJQ010000212.1:0-12785 GCF_051172895.1 Nostoc sp. CALU 1950
TTATGAGTGGTTAGCGGTGGTCAGATCCCCGACTTCTTAAAGAAGTCGGGGATCTTGTAGCCCTGCAAAATTAATGGGACAGACCACTAGTCTAAATTTACACAAAAGTTTCTTTCTCTAGAGGAGAGGGGGACAACTGCCGTTGTCCCCCTACAAATAATTTGTATTCCTTTCAATGGTTCAGCCGTTTAATCTTCATCAAGGGCTGGGAAAGCTTCTTCAAGCTGCCACAACCTATCTTTGTTTTGAACGAACCAAATACGAGTTTCTGGAGTTAATTTGCTCCAAATGACTTCAACAGGGATGTGAGGAGATGCATATTGGTACTGCTGACCAAGTGATTTGAGATTGTCTGCCACATCACGGGGAATTCCGAATTGTTCCCAGTCAACTGTTATGTGCCTTCCCGAAACTCCGGCTGTGGGGTCAAAAATCAATTGCGCTGATCTGACTAAATCAGCAAAGTGTTTCGGTTTGAGTTTTGTGATCTCCTGAATTTGGAGTGATTCGTTATGCTCTTGAGACATTATCGCCGCAGTGGTAAAGATTAGTGATTCAGTTGAACTTACTGCCAGAGATTTTTATCCCAATATTTTTACTTTAGCGCAGAGCTACTAACTTGATCATGACTTAACCACATAAGAGGTTTGAGCAAATTGTTTAAGGTAAACAAACTTTTGATACCGTGTCTAAGCTAGTGCAAAAAGGTTTGTAGTAAGCACTTTAGTGCATAGAAAATAAGGACTAAAGCAATACGCTTGGGTTAAGCCCCAAATCCAATGCAAGAGACGTTGCATTGCAGCGTGTTTACATATCAAAAATCCTTAACCCAAGGGTATTAAGGACTAAAGTCCTTACTACGAACGTCTCGATTTTAGTGACGAGTATAAGAACGCTCAAACTGAGTTTTGAGTGTCTGAGCCATAGCGGACATTGCAACTGCTGCTACAGAAAGCGATATTGCTGCGATTCGTATTCTATAATCATCTGCAAGTATTGCTACAGCAGCTAGAGCGATCGCTACCCCTATACAACCTTGTTTAACCCTATTTGTAACTTGATAAGCTCGATTGCATGAACTACAAATAAGTGTGTGTCGCGAAAATCTGTCTAACAAAATTAGCTTTGAATTCAACTCGCTATTCTCAACATTTTTCAATGTAGAATAGCCTTGATAAAAAGGCAAAGATGATCCAAATTGATCTAGCCACTTCCGGAACTCAATCACTAATGTGTCAGATGTTTTCAGCGGCAAATATAGTTCTTTGAGACTTGTTCCCAAGCGCTCAATTTCTGCCTGTTGTCCCGCAATCAGGGGCAAATCCTGCTCTAATATTTTGTTGGTATTTAAGTGATCAAGCCAGCGGGGTCTCAGCTTGACTCCCCAAGTCATGAAATCACGATAACCTCTAGCTAAAAGACGGCATCGCCCTTTGCCTAAAGGGATTGAATACAAAGCTAGTCCAAATGTCCAACCTCGGTCTTCAATATAAGCAGTGTTCAGCACAAGACTTGGAGCCACAAAATCAATATATTTCCAGGCTTCATTTGATTTGTTAGTTCCCCGCCACCGGCCTTTAATCCCCTTAATCGAACTCTCTAGAACTTCCATTTCTAGCGGTTGGGCATTTTTGCGATTACTACCACCTCTGGTGCCATGATGGCTAATAGCAACATGAGCAGGATCGATGACGTTCTCTACTAGATATGTTTGGTCATAAGGCAGATCCAATATAAAGTCTGTATGTACAAATCCTGGCTTATCTAAATCTGGCAGAATTGGAATAATTTCATCAACAGCAGTTTCTTTTTCGCCAGCCCACACCCAAATCATGCCTTGGCGTTCTACAACCTTAAAGGATTGTACGCAAGCATTGGCTGGAATTTTTGCATCTGCTGGTAATTGGGGAATGTGCAGACATTCACCATCACTACCAAACTGCCAACCGTGATATAAACACTCAATTTTGCCGTCAATAATTTGTCCTTCAGAAAGTTTCGCTGTACGGTGAGGACAACGATCTGTTAAACAGATAAACTGTCCATCTTTGTTTTTGAATAAAACCAAAGGTTCATCGTACAAGGAAAAGCTATGAGGGCGGTTGCTAGGCAAGTCTTGCACAAAGGTAACGGGATACCAGCATTGCCTCCATTTAAATTCTTGCTTTTCCTCAAGTGACTCAAAGGTAGAAGTTGGTGGTGTCGCCTGTAGTGTCTCTGTTTCTAATGACATAGTTTTCTCCAGGTTTCTATAATTTTATACCTTTGAATCAGCAGATTATTAGTCCCAGAGATAGAATTTTTCTAGCGTCAAACTTCAAAATTTAACAATGTAAATGCACTAGAACATTCCTGCTTTAGATACGTTATTTGATTAATTCAATGTTGTATCTTTTACCTCAGTTAATCATTTTCGATCAGAACTGTAACAGCTGCGATCGCAATCAACATTTCATCATTTTTATCGTTGAGTTCGGGAATCGCCCGCCCTTGAACTATCATCCCCCCAGATTCTACGGTAAGACTTTTCCGACCAAATGGTAGTACAGCTAGTACTTCTTCTTCTCTAACTTGTTCTGGATATGGTACTGCTACTTGAACCTCTATAATCATTTCATTGGGGTGACTTAAGCCTGCAACTTCCCAAACACCAGGTAAAGCATTGTGAGCGATCGCATTTCGTACTGCCCTAGATGCTGCTACTGTTGGTTCTTGTCCATGCTGATCTATTCCCATCCCCATTTCAATAATCAACCGTTTACGTGCCATTACTACCTCCGGTAAATTCTGCACCGATAAATCAGGAGCCAAGAGCCAGAATTTAGAGTTATCTGAATTCTGACTTATGACTCCCCAAACGAGAGCATGTATATTATGTATGGCCTTCTGGGGAGAAGGGAAAATTAGTGGCAGATTTTGATTCGTTTTGCAACTTCTGCTTGAGGTGCTTTAGAGCATGTGCTGCAAGCGACTCAGACGCTCTGAGTAACTTTTCATCACCTTTAGGGCAAACATGGGTGTTTCCTGAACGGCAAAGAGAAACTTTTTCTCATCAAGGAAACCCAGTTTGGTATCCACCTTGGTAATAGCTGTGTAAGTTCTTTTTGCTACTCCCACAAGTACCCCGGCCCCAAAAACTTCGCCCGTTTCAATAGTTTCTACAACCTTGCCATTGACTACTATATCGACTTCTCCTTCCAGAATGCCGTACATTTCATTACCAGGCTGTCCTTCTTCAAAGATGACTTGACCTGCTGAAAATCCTTTAGGGTCGGGCTGTTTTTGAAAGATACTGACTGTTAATACAGGACTTAGCATTAGAGCAACCCCAAAATTATTGGTTTTTAGACGAAACTTTTTGATAGCTTTAGGCGAACCCAGAAAAGTATACTACTTTCTGTTGCTTAACTCTCAATCTCCGCAAAATTCCTGATGAGTCCCCTAATTTCTTAAAAACCTCTCCCTGGTTAACTACTTCGGCGGAATTCCCCATCCGTCTATACGGTGGGGATGGATAGCCGGGTGACGACGAAAACACCTCCGACTAATATTAACCGCAGGTTAATTAAGGAGTGGGGTGTTTGAGAAGTCACCAATTATTTTTTTTGGCACTTTATCACAATCTATATTTATGGTAGAGTAATTATGTCAAGGAGGTGAAAGTGAAGTGTTACACAAAGTTGTACAAGTCCGTTTATATCCGTCAGTTGAGCAAGAAATACAACTAGCGCAAACTTTTGGGTGTGCTAGATGGTGGTGGAATTATGCTCTGAATAAATCTATTGAGACTTACAAAGAGACGGGTAAAGGGCTTGGACGTGCTGCACTTAACGCATTTCTTCCTGCACTCAAAAAAGCTGAAGAGACGATGTGGTTATCTGATTGTTACAGCCAAGTTTTACAGGCTATAACACTTAACCTAACTACGGCGTACAAAAACTTTTTTGAGAAACGTGCTGGATTTCCTAAATTCAAATCTAGACACGGAAAACAGTCTATCCAGTATCCTCAAAACGTCAAGATTGTAGATGGCAATGTTAAACTTCCTGGCAATATTGGGATAGTCAAAGCCAAAATACACAGGACTATTGAGGGGAAAATTAAAACTGTTACTGTAAGCAAAACGCCTTCTGGTAAATATCTTGCATCTATCCTGACTGAGTTAGAGGGTGAAAACCCAATTATTTCAGAAGGTAAGATATATGGTATTGATCTAGGCTTGAAACATTTTGCTATTGTTACTGACGGTGAGAAAATCTCTAAATATGATAATCCTAAACACCTTGCCAAACATGAGAAAAATCTCAAACGTAAGCAAAAGAAATTAGCGCGTAAAGGAAAAGGGAGTAATTCGAGAAATAGATACAGAAAAGTTGTTGCCAAGGTGTACGAGCGAGTTAGTAATTCGCGGCAGGATTTTCTACATAAACTTAGTTATAAGTTGGTCAGCGATAGCCAAGCTGTCATAGTAGAAAATCTTAATGTCAAAGGCATGGTTCGTAATCACAAATTAGCGAAATCAATATCTGATGTTGGATGGGGGACATTCACTAACTTTTTAGCTTACAAACTGGAACGCAAAGGTGCAAAGTTTGTTGAAATTGATAGGTGGTTCCCCAGTTCCAAGCTCTGTCAAAAATGTTTCTACCAAATAGGTGAGATGCCATTAGATGTCCGTGAATGGACTTGTCCCCACTGCAATACTCACCATGACCGTGACGCGAACGCCGCGATAAACATTAGAGCAGAAGGAATCAGAATGATAAAGGCGGAAGGTTCAGCCGTCTCTGCTGTAGGAGGGGAGGTAAGTCCTACTCTTGGGCGAAAGTCTAAGTTTAGGCACTCCCCAATGATTACAGAAGCCCCAACTTCAACCGTACTCGGTAAGTTGGGGTAGTTCACCCGTCTCTCTCCAAGTCCTATGGTGTACACACAAGTCTCTTGACCTGCACCTTTGTTGCATCGACCTGCAAAAATTAACCTGCCCTACGTTACGCAGTAACTTTAAAAGACTTGTGTCTACACCGTCGCCGAGTCAAAGAGGGAGAAACTTGAACAAAAATTCCAGGTAGAGAGGTTTATCGAACTGACGTTCAAATAGGGAATTTTGGTTATCAAGAAAGGCACTTATGCTGGAGACTCATTTGGCAGAAGGGAATGCTGCTTCCATTTCTGTTGCCTGTGACCGTACCGAACTTGGGTCTAAAACCCTGCCATCTACACGGCACTTACAATTGGGAGCCAGTCCGGTGGACGGGTTCCCCGGCATAAAGGAACTGGCGTGCGGGGTCTGAATCTCCGACGAAAAAGTTCCTTCTGCCTCCTGCCTCCTGCCTCCTGCCTTCTGCCTCCTGCCTTCTGCCTCCTGCCTTCTTCAACAGGTCATCTTCTATAATTGATAAAACCTGCACACCTAATTCTAGGCATGAGACTGTGACCGAACCAGGAAGTTACAAAGATACTGTTAACCTACCCAAGACTAATTTTGATATGCGGGCAAACGCCATCAAGCGTGAGCCTGAAATCCAAAAATTTTGGGAAGAAAATAAAATTTACGATCGCCTCTCCAAAAATAACCCCGGCGAATTATTTATACTGCACGATGGGCCTCCCTACGCTAATGGCTCACTCCATATTGGTCATGCCTTAAATAAAATTCTCAAAGATATTATTAATCGCTACCAACTGCTAAAAGGGCGTAAGGTTCGCTACGTCCCTGGTTGGGATTGTCACGGTTTACCAATTGAGTTAAAAGTTTTGCAGAACATGAAGTCAGCAGAACGGCAAAACTTAACGCCTTTACAACTCCGGCAAAAAGCGAAAGAATTTGGTCTAGCGACGGTAGATGACCAACGCCAAAATTTTAAACGTTACGGTATTTGGGGTGATTGGGACAACCCTTATCTAACTCTCAAGCCGGCTTATGAAGCAGCTCAAATTGGCGTGTTTGGTCAGATGTTCTTAAAAGGCTACATCTATCGCGGTTTAAAGCCGGTTCACTGGAGTCCCAGTTCTAAAACCGCTTTGGCTGAAGCTGAGTTGGAATATCCAGAAGGTCACGTTTCCCGCAGTATCTATGCAGCTTTTGCAATCACAAGTTTGGCGGAAGCTATAAAACCACTGTTGGCGGAATATCAGTCAGATTTGGGTGTGGCTATCTGGACAACCACACCTTGGACAATTCCAGGGAATTTGGCTGTAGCGGTGAATGCAGATTTGAACTATGCAGTGGTGGAAGTTTCACATCCAGAGGCACAAGCGCAGTGTAATTTCAAATACCTAATCGTTGCTGCTGATTTAGTAGAACGTTTATCTTCAACCTTGGGAGTTGAGTTAACCGTAAAAGCCACGTTCAAAGGGAGTGACTTAGAACATACTACTTACAGTCATCCTTTATTTGACCGCGAAAGTCCGATTGTTGTAGGCGGTGATTACATTACAACTGAGTCGGGTACTGGGTTAGTACATACCGCACCCGGTCATGGTCAAGAAGATTACATTGTTGGTCAGCGTTACGGTTTGCCCATCCTTGCACCAGTGGATGACAATGGCAATTTTACCGAAGAAGCGGGACAATTTGCGGGGTTGAATGTGCTGGGTGATGGAAATCAGGCGGTGATTGATGCACTGGCTGCGGCTGGTTCCTTGTTGAAGGAAGAACCATACCCCCACAAGTATCCTTATGATTGGCGGACGAAGAAGCCGACGATTTTCCGCGCCACTGAACAATGGTTTGCTTCCGTGGAAGGATTTAGAGAAGAAGCACTAAAGGCGATCGCAACGGTAAAATGGATTCCAGCCCAAGGTGAAAATCGGATCACGCCAATGGTGGCGGAACGTTCCGATTGGTGTATCTCCCGTCAGCGCAGTTGGGGTGTACCCATTCCCGTTTTCTACGACGAAGCCACGGGAGAACCACTTCTGAATGAGGAAACTATCAACCACGTTCAAGGAATTATCGCCGAAAAAGGTTCTGATGCTTGGTGGGAACTTTCAGTTGAGGAGTTGTTACCAGAATCTTATCGTAATAATGGCAAGTCTTACCGCAGAGGTACAGACACAATGGACGTATGGTTTGATTCTGGCTCATCTTGGGCATCTGTCGTCCAACAGCGTCCAGAGTTACGCTATCCTGCTGATATATATTTGGAAGGTTCCGACCAACATCGCGGTTGGTTCCAGTCAAGCTTGCTCACCAGTGTAGCGGTAAATGACATTGCGCCTTACAAAACTGTACTAACTCATGGCTTCGCTTTGGATGAGCAAGGGCGGAAGATGAGTAAGTCAGAAGGAAATGTGGTTGACCCAAATACAATCATTGAAGGCGGGAAAAATCAAAAAGTAGAACCGGCTTACGGTGCAGATATCTTGAGATTGTGGGTATCATCGGTAGACTACTCCGGCGATGTCCGCATTGGCAAAAACATCATCAAGCAGATGAATGATGTCAGAGGCAAAATCCGCAATACGGCGAGGTTTTTGCTGGGTAGCTTGGATGATTTTGACCCGGAAAAAGATGCAGTCCCCTTCGAGGAATTGCCGGAACTTGACCGTTATATGCTACACCGCATCACCGAAGTGTTTGAGGAAGTCACCGAAGCCTTTGATACTTTCCAATTCTTCCGCTTTTTCCAAACAGTGCAGAATTTCTGCGTGGTGGATTTATCCAACTTTTATTTAGATGTTGCCAAAGATAGGCTGTATATCAGTGCAAAAGATGCTTTCCGCCGTCGCAGTTGTCAAACGGTGCTGAAGATAGCTTTAGAAAATTTAGCACGAGCGATCGCACCAGTACTATCCCACACTGCCGAAGATATCTGGCAATATCTCCCTTATAAAACACCTTACAAATCGGTGTTTGAAGCCGGTTGGGTGCAGGTTGAGGAAAAATGGCGTAATCCAGATTTAGCGGAATTTTGGGAAACGCTGCGACAACTCCGCACCGATGTTAATAAGGTGTTAGAACAAGCCAGAATTGAAAAACTCATTGGTTCTTCTCTGGAAGCGAAAGCTTTGATTCATATACCCCACAAACAGTTAGGCGATGCTATCAAAGCCTTTAACCCTGCTAAAGGTAACGGGATTGACGAACTGCGCTATTTATTGATGACTTCCCAAGTGGAATTATTAGATTCTGCTCAAGAGTTGCAGGAATTAAAATATACAGCGCAGACGGAAGACTGGGTAATTGGGGTAGTGAACGCAGAGGGACAAAAGTGCGATCGCTGTTGGAACTACTCTACTCATGTGGGAGAATCAGCAGAACATCCGCTAATTTGCGAAAGATGCGTTGCAGCCTTAGCCGGAGAGTTCTAAAAGCAATCCCACAGCGCTTGCAGATTAAAAGTCACCGAAACAGTTCTGAGTGCTTAGTCAAAAATTGAGAAGGCAGAAGGCAGGAGTCAAAATTCCCTTCTGCCTTCTGCCCGACGCTCGCGGACTCGCTAACGCTGCGCTATCTGCCTTTCTTCGATAACGTTTTGCTACCAACGAAAGGACTTTTAAAACATCCTCTAAGCCCTAACATTGCCTCGTTGCCGCCTCGTTCCCAGCCTGGAGGCCTTGTCATTACCCCAATACAGTTCAGATAAGACCAAAACACTTGTAGAGACGGCGATTTATCGCGTCTCGAAAACCCACAATTTTGTATACTTAGCCCTTAACTGAACCGTATTGGTCATTACCCTGACTTTTCACGTCATGTGGAAAAGCCCATGAAAGACCTAACCCCCTAGCCCCCTTCCCGACACGGGAAGGGGGAAAATTCAAAGTCTCTCTCCTTGTAGGATACTGTTGGCGAATTCGTGAAGGGTTAGACCCCTCACCCCTAAAACCTTGCTTTTGCGTTGCTTTCCGACCCCGCAATAAATTGCAGGCTAATAGCTGAAGTGCGTTGAAACGCACTGAATTAACATAGATTGGGGATAAGGGGTTAGACCCCCTATTAATTCGCCAACAGTATCCTTGTAGGAGAGAGATTTAGAGAGAGGTTTTCCAGATCCTGTGAAAAGTCAGGTCATTACCAACATCTTTTAAAGTGAAGAAGCGGTGTAGTAGGGTCAGGGTATGAAGTTGGAAAATTTCACAGACCTCCAGAATTGGGCGACAGAACTGTTCCTGTTCGAGCCAAAAACTCATGGCTAAGTTCAATAATTTACCTTGAATTACTTGGGCATCCTCTGAACAAAATTTCTGTGCAAATTCTCGATCAAATATATTACTCTAAACTTCCAAAAACTCTTGCCAATTTTCAATTGTTTCACCTTTGCTTTGGTAAAATACCAACTCCCGCACCAGTTCCGAAAATGCCTTAATCCAAATATCTGCCAGCACTAATTGATAGTCAATGCTAGCTTGAGATAGCTGGATTAAAGCATTAAATGTTTTCAGCAGCTGGTTAATTTCACAGGTATACTGCTGTGTGACCATTAGGTTTACTCGGTTGTTTTTTTTAACAAAACACTAATGCACTCCACCATTTTGAGTCTGCGCGGAATCATAAATGCCCCAATATTCAATACCGCGATCGCGTAATATCGGCTCGACGCGATGAATTTCTTCTTCTGAGCCTTCTAGGATGAGCAAATAATAACTCTGCTGGAGGCGATCGCTATAAACTCTGGCTCTCTCTTCGGGTATGCCTAAATCACCTAGTGCCTTTAACAAATTTTGATTTGCTGCGGCTCCCACAGCGACACCTGCAACGCTACTGACTAATGCTATACCCACGGAACCTGCTGCGAGTACGGCTCCTAAACCGGGAAGTGCCAAACTACTCAAACCAAGTAACGCGCTACCCCAAGTAGTTGCTGTCAGCGTGTCTCCTACGGCTCCGGTTGTATTGACATCTTGATTACCAATGCGATCGCTTACTTGGGTTTCGCCTAAGTTATCGCCTTGCTTTACATCTTTAGCAATGACAGAAACTTTCTCCATAGGAAAGTTTGCAGTTTTCAATTCATTAATTGCCTGCTCTATCTGTTGAGAATTAGCAAATACTCCTAATGCACGTATAGTATCTTTAGTTATCATATTTCCCTCTTTCACAATTGCATTAGTGCGTCCATTTCTAACTCCTGTATTCGCCTCAATTGACGAGTAGATGAAGTATTAAAACGCTACTAAGTTGTTTAGTAAATTGATTTCCCCAAGGGGGGATAAATATAAGTGAAGATTTAGCGAACCAAGTGGAGTACATCACGTACTAAACTATAGCCAGCCAAATCCCAAAGTAGGTAAGAAACAAAGCCAATCATCGCTAAACGACCATTCCACAGTTCTTGTTGGGGATTCCACCCAAAAATCCAAGCATTGCGATCAATACCGTTATAGGCTTTAGCTTCAGTAGATAATTCAACCGCTTTGTTAGTTTGAGTTGCCATTGCAAATATTCCTTAATAACTCTACTACACCCACATCTTAGTTACTATTACGGTTGCAGTTCTCTGTCTATTGGGGAATCTAAAAGTGTCACGGGAAGTATCTGTAAGCATTATTTAGATTTTTGATATTTTCGACTACAAAGCATCAGTAACTTGACCTAAAAAGCTTGCAAAACCTCATTTGTAGCTTTCAGGCTAAACTTTTAAATTAAGCAATCTACTAATGCTATTTATTTTTTTGACAAACAGTCTCTTAGTCTGATTTATTCCTCAAGACCGATGCAAAAGCAGATTTGATTGAACCTCCCGCTTCCTTGATTTTCTGGGCGATGGGTTGCTCATTATGTAAAAACACACGCGCACAGTTGCGCCCCGGCAAACCGGAAATTGAACCACCCGGATGAGTTCCAGCACCAGTAATATACAAGTTATCAATTGGTGTTTTGTAGTTAGCTAATTCCGGCAATGGACGGAAGCAAAGCATCTGTTCTAAAGTCATATCGATGTGGTAATAATTACCTTTGTAAGTCCCTAACCGTTCTCCCAACTCAGCCGGACTTTCGACATGACGGGCGATGATTGAATGTTGCAGATTGGGGGAATATTGCGCCAGTTTATTAATCACCCTGTCTGCAACTTTGTTTTTCAGTTCATCCGTCCAACCCGTACCTTTTAAACCTGTACCCTCTGCACCAGCAATTTGATAAGGAGCAAAAAACTCTATCCATAATGTGTGTTTGCCTTCTGGTGCCATTGATGGGTCGAGTCCGGTAGGCATTACCACATACATTGATGGGTCTTCATCAGGAATTTTGCCCAGAGTAATCAGACTATGAGCTTGTTCCACATGATTCACCGAATCAGCAATCAGAATAGAACCCATCAGATAATTATCTTGGTGATTGTGATGGACAAAACGCAATGGTTCAGATAAAGCACAATCAATTTTGAGGATGGTTTCATTGTTGTTGACGATGCGGCGGTCTAACCTTTCGCGCAAGTTGCCATCGCTATTATCGACATCGTTACTATCCATTAATTGCAGGAATAAGCGCTTGGCATCAATACTTGAAATTACACCTTTGTTAGCACGATATTCTTTGCCACCAGCAACCCGCACACCAACAGCTTTACCATCATCTACCAATACTTTTTCTACCCTTTGGTCGGTGAGGATCATACCACCTTCAGCTTTTACCATTTTCACTAAAGCTTCCACAAGTCCGCCACTACCACCACGTGGTCTTGCCATACCGGGATTATGACGCAACATCATCATCATTGCCCCAAAGGACATAGCTTTTTGCGAGGGAGGGGAACTCAGTTCTGCTGAAAGCCTAGCCAGAGGTGCTTTGACAAACTCAGAATCGAAATACTCGTTAATATTATCTGTGGCACTGCTGAGTAAGGTACGGAGTAAATCAAGGGTTGTGTTAGAGCCACCTAGAAGGGAAAATAAGTCTTGCAGACTATTGAGATTGTAATTGCCAGCAATATCAACAATTGATTTAGGTGGTGCATTGAAGAAAGGAGCAATCCCTGTGATAAAGCGTTGCCAAAAATCGGCATATTCAGCGTATTTTTCAGCATCATGCTGACTATAGCGGGCAATTTCTGCACAAGTCTTTTCCACCGATTTGTGAGCTAAGAAATACTTGCCATCTGGATGGGGGCAAAAGGCAACTGGATCGCAGCTAAGATATTCCAAGCCATACTTGTGCAGTTCCAATTCCTGGATGACTGGCCCTAAGAAGATAAACAGATGGTTAATCGCGCAAGGACTAAATTTAAAACCAGGTGCTTCATCAGGCATAAGTTCTTCAGTTGTAGAACCGCCACCAGGGAGCGATCGCCCTTCTAATAACAGGACGCTGTAACCAGCTTTCAGCAGGTAGCCAGCACAAACTAAGCCATTATGACCAGCGCCAATAATTACAACGTCATACGATTCCATGACTGCAATGTGGGGATTAAAGTATATTCCCTGATATTAGGAAGTGCTGAAGATATCTAAATCTTTCGTGGGTTATAGAATATTTATAATCTAGTAGTAGTATTTTTCTCGAACAGAATTCAGGAGTCAGAATACAGGAAAGGTATTCTGTATGACTGGCGGATAGCGTCGGCGGCAAGCGAGTCATCGATATAAAAGTATTAATCCTCAAGAATGATTTTGAAAATATCCGATTATTCTATCTTCACTAAATATTAATTAACTGCTAAATTTATTACACTAAAGCTTCTAGCAAAATCTGTATTAACTTTAGGTCAAAGAATTGACTTATGAGATAGAAGCCTAACCACAGTTATATGTTAGTTATTTCTGTTCAAGGAGTTTATAGTCAATACTAGGACCAGCCCTTTCAAGGTGTCTGCTTTTAGGTATTATTTTTGGGATAGAAT
>NZ_JBDNJQ010000213.1:0-12748 GCF_051172895.1 Nostoc sp. CALU 1950
TAACATATTTTGGGCTGTTTTTATCGGATTTTTCTTAACATTCAACACTTTTGGTATTCAATAGCAAAAATTAGTATAATTTTTTTGACTAACTAAATTTATTTAGTATTCTGTGAAGTGCTTCTATATACTAGCGATCGCCAAAGCTACAAATACCGGATTTCTTTTAGAAATCCGGTATTTTATTGATATACTTTTGTCTCACATTCCTCTTTCAAGGCCGAGAGAGGTTTTCTAGAAGCAGTGAAAAATAATCATCAGCTATATCTACATCTACTCTTCTTATTCTCATTTATGTTAGGAATGTAGAGTTGAGTTTTCCAAAATGTCTTTAACAGAAGAAATTCTTTCCCAATTACCCGGCGATGTTTTAGGAGGATTACGCCAAAGCGATCGCATTCTCACATCTGGGCGTGAAAACTCCGCACCAGTACCAACGCTAGTTAAAGAAAATCAACAGCCTTTAGGCGTTGTAGACTTCGATGTGCTTATCTGCGGTGGCACTTTAGGGATTTTAATTGGTTGCGCCTTGGCGGTGAAGGGACTGCGGGTAGCGTTGCTGGAACGGGGAATTCTGCGGGGGAGGGAACAAGAGTGGAATATCTCTCGCAAAGAATTAGATGTATTTGTGGAATTAAACTTGCTGACTGAGGAAGAATTAGAGAGTGCGATCGCCACTCAATATAACCCAGCGCGAGTTAGTTTTGCTGGCGGTACAGAAGTTTGGGTAGAGGATGTTTTGAATATCGGCGTAGATCCAGTTTATCTACTAGCCACTTTGAAAACTCGATTTCTCGCCGCCGGGGGAAAGTTGTTAGAAAATACACCCTTTACTGAAGCAGTAGTTCATCCCGACGGAGTGATGGTAAATAACCAATTCAAAACTCGGTTATTAATCGACGCGATGGGACATTTTTCACCCATCACGCAACAAGCACGCCAAGGCAAAAAACCAGATGCACTGTGCTTAGTTGTGGGAAGTTGCGCCCAAGGTTTTCCGGAAAATCACTCAGGCGACTTGTTGTTATCATTTACATCCTTGCAGAATCAATGTCAGTACTTCTGGGAAGCTTTTCCAGCTAGGGATGGTAGAACCACTTACTTGTTTACCTACATGGATGCAGAACCCCAACGTTTGAGTTTAGAAGCTCTATTTGAAGAATATCTGCGTCTGTTACCAGAATATCAGGGAGTGGAGTTGAGCAAACTGAAATTTCAACGGGCATTATTTGGTTTCTTTCCCACCTATCGCCAAAGTCCGCTAAAAACCCCTTGGAGTCGCATTCTTCCAGCTGGAGATAGCAGTGGTAGTCAATCGCCCTTGAGTTTTGGTGGTTTTGGGGCGATGGTGCGTCATTTGAAGCGTTTAACTTATGGCATTTCCGAAGCGCTGGAAACAGAACAATTATCTGCAAAAGCCTTAGCACTGCTGCAACCCTATCAGCCGAGTTTGACTGTTACCTGGTTGTTTCAAAGGGCGATGAGTGTGGGTGTAAATCAAAAAATTGCCCCAGATCAAATTAACCAATTACTCTCGGCAGTATTTCAGGAAATGCAACAGTTGGGTACACCAGTGCTAAAACCATTTTTACAAGATATAGTGCAGTTTTCGGCACTAACGCAAACACTGATAAAAACTGGTTTATATCATCCTGTAATAGTTGCCAAGATAATTCCGCAAGTAGGTTTAGCAAGTTTGTTAGATTGGATGTTACATTACAGTAATTTAGGTGTATACACTGCCTTGTTTTCGCTAAGTCCAATGCTAGAAACATGGATTAAGAATCAACCAAAAGAACAACAATATTATTGGCATCGTTTGATTGATGCCTGGAAGTATGGTTCTGGCGGTGATTACTCAGATGAAACTTAGAATAATATCGGTGTGAGGATAACATGATG
The DNA here is from genome assembly GCF_051172895.1 of Nostoc sp. CALU 1950. Taxonomy (NCBI): domain Bacteria; kingdom Bacillati; phylum Cyanobacteriota; class Cyanophyceae; order Nostocales; family Nostocaceae; genus Nostoc; species Nostoc sp. CALU 1950. The sequence goes on from NZ_JBDNJQ010000213.1 coordinate 1,903, forward strand.
GAACGGAAATCATCAGGAATCAAATACTTTGCAGTGCTGATTGGATTCCTGCGCGATCGCCAAGGTTTTCTAGAGGAAATTCGCCAAGGTACAAGATTACCAAATAAAATCATTTCGCTGCTGGTTTGCAGTTCCTTATTCATTGCGGCTTATGGCGGAATCATTGGTGCATACCATAGCTGGATGCAAGCTTTGTCTTCTGCCATTAAACTCCCAGCCCTTTATCTAATCACACTTTTGATTTGTATCCCGACGTTGTTCTTTGCGAATATTATTTTTGGTTCAAAGCGGACTTTTGCACAGCATTTAGCCTTAGTTTTAACTGCGGTTTCAGTCACCAGCGTACTTTTATTTAGCTTTGCTCCAATCACACTGTTTTTCTTAATTACCACCAATAATTACCAATTTTTAATTCTGTTAAATGTCTTGATATTTGCCATAACTGGATTTATTGGTGTTTCGTCTTTATATCAAGCCACGAGTTTAGTTTTAGAACAAGATAATGAAGGTAGCAAAACACGCCAAAAGATTTTACAATTTTGGCTATTTCTTTACGCTTTCGTAGGCAGTCAGTTAGGATGGACTCTCAGACCGTTTTTTGGCACACCTGGTTCTGTCTTTGAACTATTCCGCGAAAGAGAAGGTAATTTTTATCTGAGTGTGATTCAAGCTATTAGCTATCTCTTGGGAATCCGTTAATTAGTCATTAGTAATTCCACAAAATATAAAAATATAAAATTATGTTGGACAAGAAAAATCGCGGGATTCAACAATTTGGTGTATTGATTAGTTTATTGCGCGATCGCCAGTCTTTCTTAGAAGAAATTCGTTTGGGGATAAGATTACAAAATAAAATTAGTTCTCTATTTGTAACTAGTTCCATATTCTTTGCCATCTATGGTGCAATTATCGGTGCATCTAACAGTTGGGCACAGGCATTATCTGGTGCTATTAAGCTGCCAGCATTTTATTTATTAACACTAATCATTTGTTTCCCGACTTTGTTCTTTTTTAATATTTTGTTTGGTTCTCGGAGCAGCATTCAACAGCATTTTGTTGTGTTGCTCACCTCTGTGTCAGTGATTAGCGTGCTTTTATTCAGTTTGGCACCAGTTACGCTATTTTTTCTGATTACTACACCCGATTCTTATCAGTTTTTTAAACTATTGAATGTGTTAATTTTTGGCATTACAGGCATCTTTGGCGTTAAATTTCTTTATGAAGGAATGCAATTACTTTCTCAACAAGATGAAGTTGGCAAAAAAACCCGCACCACTATTTTAAGATCCTGGTTATTGCTTTATGCCTTTGTTGGTATGCAGCTAGGATGGTTTCTCAGACCATTTTTTGGTGCGCCTGACTCTAAATTTGAGTTGTTTCGGGCAGTAAAAGGCAACTTTTATTTGGATATTGTAGCGGCGATTTCCGAAATTTTAGGTTTCCGTTAATCTCAGATTTCGATAATTAGTCTCGTTGCCTATGGGACAATACGGTTCAGTCAAGGTTACTGGTGTAGATAACTTGTCTTTGAAGACGCGATGAATCGCCGTCTCTACAAGTGTTTTGGGCTTATCTGAACTGTATTGACCTATGGGAAGGGGCAGGGCAAATAGCTACGTGCTAAGTACTCAGCACTCAGTATGGTAGAAGTACAATCCGTACTACTCTACTTTTCTAGATTCCAGCCCAAGGCTACAGCTATTTCAGCAGCTAATTCTAGGGGATTAAATGGTTTAGCGATCGCACTGATAATTCCCATCTGGGCATAGCGGCGGCGATCGGAAGCCTGGATTTTGGCAGTTAACAAAATTACCGGAATCACTTTGGTTAATGGATTGGCTTGTAACTTTTCAAAGGTAGTGATGCCATCCATCTCTGGCATCATCACATCTAGTAAAATCACATCTGGTTGGTAAGTCTCAGCTTTAATTATGCCCTCTTGACCAGAACTCGCTGTCTCGACTTCCCAGCCTGCGACTGTTTCCAAGCAAATCTTGGCAACTTCTTGAATATACTGCTCGTTATCAACCACTAGAATTTGCTTTGTTGTCATCACTGCTATCCTTTTGTTGGTTGTAAGTAATTCGCTGAAGTAACTCCATCACCCGTTGTTCAGATTCCTGAGTGCTAACACGCCCTTTAGTCAAAAATTCTGTATTTGGACTTAGTTGGCTATTTATACTTGGATCGTAACAATTATGAATTACGGGAATATTGCAAGAGTCTTCTAAATCAGTATTTTGGAAAGTCTCAAATAACGGCAGAGTAACGTAAAAAGTGCTACCTTCGCCCAATGTACTTTCAGCCCAGATGCGTCCGCCATGCTGTTGCATAATGCTCTTACAAATAGCCAAACCTAAACCAGTACCATCATGATTGCGTGAATCTGAAGAGTCAACTTGTTGAAAACGCTCAAAAATACTCTCAAGTTTGTCAGCTGGTATACCGCGTCCAGTATCTTTGACTGTCAATAAAATTTCATTCCCTTGTTGTTGCGCCCCCAAGCAAACCGTAGATCCAGCAGACGAAAATTTAATCGCGTTACTGAGTAGATTAGTCAAGGTTTGGACAATGCGATCGCAATCTGCCAATACTTGACCAGATAAGGGACAAATAGATACTTTTACCCCTGCTTTGTCAGCTAGAGGCTGCATAACATTTACTGCTTGAGTGATCAGGTCAACAATATTGCAGATTTCTGGTTCCATCTTCGTCTTACCCGACTCGATCCGCTCAATGTCTAGGATGTCGTTGATTAAGCGTACTAGGCGTTCGGTGCTATCAGTAGCAATTTGCAGCAGACGTTTTCCCTGCTCTGAGTCTGTTGGCAGCAAACCACTGGTTAGCATTCCTAGAGAGCCGTGAATCGAAGTTAAAGGCGTGCGGAGTTCATGACTAACAACAGAAATAAATTCATCTTTCATCCGTTCAATTTGCTTACGTTCTGTTATATCCCGCAAGATAACCGTATAAAATATTTCATCACTCATATCTATTTTGGAGATGGAAGCCTCCGCAGGAAATTCAGTCCCATCCTTACGGCGACCATAAATTTCACGCCGTTCTCCCATCCGTCGGGCAATATTGGGAGACTGACCAAAGTCAAGCACATGTTGACGATGCTTGTGGAAAAAACGCTCCGGTAAAAGTAAATCAAGCCCCTGTCCAATCACTTCCTGGGCAGAGTAGCCAAAAATCTTCTCTGCTCCTTGATTAAACAAAGTAATGCTTTGGAACCCGTTGGTGGAAATAATTGCATCATCAGCAATATCTAAAATCCGTGCAAATCGAGCTTGAGAAAACCGTAATTCTTCCTGTGTCCGCTGACGCTCATCAAGTTGTGATTGCAACTGTCGATTCACGGAAATTAACTCGGCAGTGCGCTCTGCTACTCTCAATTCCAATTCGTTAATAGCTTGTAAATTGGGAGATGAGGGGGATGAGGGTGATGAGGGGGATGAGGGAGACAAGAAGGACAAGGAAGAATTTACTTCCCTATCTCCCCCTGCTCCCCTTACTCCCCCCACTCCCCCCACTCCCCCTGCTCCCCCTGCTTCCCCTGCTCCCCCCACTCCCCTGCCCCTCTGCCCCCCTTCCCCACCCTGCGTCACGCGCTGCCGCAATTTCACCCGTTCTAAGCGATTGACGATCCGGGTTACAAGTTCTGGCCCGACAATGGGCTTGCTTACAAAGTCATCAGCACCAACGCTAAACACCTGATTTACTATCTCGGCATCGCTATGCACAGTGAGAAATAAGATAGGTAACTCACTCCAGCGGGAATCGTTGCGTACTAATTGACAAAGTTGTATACCATTTGTATGAGGTAATTCCACATCCAGAATCAGCATATCTGGCGCAACTGCTTCTAAGGTTTTCCAGAACTGACGCGGATCTTCAAGAGCGATCGCCTTGAGTCCCCAAGGACTAAGTAAGGTTTGCAACAATGCCTGAATTTGCGGATCGTCATCTACAACCAATATTTTAGTTTCTGTATATGGTTCATTTTGCAGCGGTTGCGTCACTGTTTCTAATACCTGTGGGGTTGATGATGCAGATATTACCGCTGCGTTGTTTCCCTCAATTTCTCGACGCAATAACCTTACCCAACTTTCAAGGTTGCTAATCTCAAATTTACTCAAGGTTTGACCCGAACTCAGCAGCAGTTCGATATTGCGTGCCAATTTTGAGCCAAGAGGCAAGCCAAAAGTACCTAAAGATCCTGCCAAGGTATGCGCCTCTTTGGCTGCACCAGAGAGCAATTCGGGACTTGAAGTATTTTGATTTAAAGTTGCGATCGCTTCCTCCAGCAACCTCACCTGCTCGTCTACCCGCCCTTGAAATCGGTGCCAAATTTCCGCAACTGCCATTAGTGCTTGCTGCTGTGATTTGAGATTAGGCACTGGCGAAGGGGAAGAAGCAGAGGGGCTGGGTGAAGGGTGCAGAGGAGAGGAATTTTCCCCCTGCTCCCTACTCCCTACTCCCTCTTCCAGTGATTTCAGACGATAGCCAATACCATAAACTGTTTCAACCAAATCACTGGGTGCTCCGACAGCTTTAAGTTTGTGTCGTAATCCTTTTATATGGGTACGAACAGCTTCTTCTTGTGGAGTATCTTCATAAGACCAAAGATGTTCTAAAATCATGCCGCAGCTAAATACCCGCCGAGTATTTCGCAAGAATAGCTCTAACAGAGCATACTCTTTTGGAGTCAGTGGCAGCAGATTGCCAGCGTAGATCACTTCACAACTACTAGGATCTAGTTGCAACTTACCATATTCCAGCACAGGTTTCGAGTTTACGCCCTTGCGACGCAACAGCGCCCTAATACGAGCAATTAACTCTTCTTGGTCAAAGGGTTTAACTACATAGTCATCTGCACCAGCATCTAATCCGATCGCTTTCTCATGACCACTATCGCACCCTGTCAATAACAATATTGGCATTTGCAGACCACTAGATCGGATTTGACGACAAAGACTAATGCCATCCCGCTTGGGCAACACTACATCCAGAAGGATTAAATCATAATCGTAAGTTTGAATAAAATCCCAAGCCGCATCACCATCAGTGGCAATTTCAACCGCATAGTTTTGGTTAGTCAAAACGGCACTGAGTGAGTATGCATTTAACTCATCATCTTCTACAACTAATATTTTCATGTTAGAAGCTTTCCAAATTAAAATGGGTACAGCAGTTAATAAGCAAGCAACTTAAATTGCAAAATTAATCTAATATCAATGCAAGATTTTAAAACATCTTCCAAAAGGTTCATCTTTCCGGTTCATATTCATTAACAAATATCAATATTGATTAATTTTTAATTGATTTGTTATATGCTAGCTGCTACACTATTCAGGCGTCAGGAGTCCGAATGAACCCTGTACAACTCTAAGCAGAATGCTATATATTTTTAACTCAAAATTTTATTTAATCAATCATAAAGGCTTAAAAAAATCACAAAGCCGAATTCTGCAACACAATCGTATTTAATGGCTAAATCAATTGTTTCAACAAAACGGGTTGGCAGCCAGTTAATCCACTGGTTGCTTGAAGAAGATCGAGGAGAGAAGGAAGGCCCTTACCGCAAAGAAGAATCACATCGTCAGCATCCTTGGTGGCAGGTGATGTGCTTGACTGGTGTAGATTATTTCTCGACCCTTGGCTATCAACCTGGGATTGCAGCACTGGCGGCTGGCGCTCTTTCTCCTATAGCAACCCTGATTCTGGTTTTGCTGACGCTCTTTGGAGCATTGCCAATCTATCGACGCATTGCAGCCGAAAGCCCTCATGGTGAAGGATCGATCGCAATGTTAGAGCGTTTGCTCCCCTGGTGGCAAGGCAAATTACTTGTGTTGTGTTTACTCGGTTTTGTGGCAACTGACTTTATTATTACCATTACTCTTTCAGCGGCCGATGCCACAGCCCATATCATCGAAAATCCGCTGACGCCAAATTGGCTTCACAATCAGACGATCGCAGTAACCTTGATATTAGTTGCATTACTAGGTGCAGTTTTCTTGAGAGGTTTCCGAGAAGCTATTGGTATTGCAGTAGTTTTGGTAGGAGTTTATCTGCTGTTAAACTTCATTGTCGTTGGCGTCGGTTCGTATCAGATCCTAACTCACCCTGGAGCGATCGCTAACTGGCAGACTGCACTTTTTGCCCGCCATTCTAACCCTTTGCTCCTAATCGGGATCTCTCTGCTTATATTCCCCAAACTAGCACTCGGATTATCAGGCTTTGAGACTGGTGTTACCGTTATGCCGCTGGTTAAAGGCAGCAATAACGACACTCCGCAGCATCCCAAAGGGCGGATTCGGAATACACGCAAGCTGCTTACCACTGCTGCTCTGATTATGAGCTTCTTTTTGCTTACCACCAGCTTTATAACCACTCTACTGATTCCAGTGGCAGAATTTGCATCTGGGGGCAAAGCCAATGGACGCGCCCTTGCTTATTTAGCACATCTATATCTAGGCGATGGCTTTGGCACAATTTACGATTTAAGTACTATTTCGATTTTGTGGTTTGCAGGTGCATCTGCAATGGCAGGACTGCTGAATATCGTGCCTCGCTACCTACCACGTTATGGCATGGCACCCAATTGGGCACGAGCAACACGACCTTTAGTGTTAGTCTACACAGCGATCGCTTTTGTAGTCACAATTATCTTCAGAGCAAATGTGGAAGCCCAAGGCGGGGCTTATGCAACTGGCGTGCTTGTGTTGATTACCTCAGCCGCCTTTGCCGTCACCTTATCAGCCCACCGTCACCGACAGAAGCGGGCAAGAGCCGTTTTGGGGATCATTACACTGTTATTTTTATACACCACTATTGTTAATATCATCGAAAGACCAGAAGGGATTAAGATTGCGGGCTTCTTTATCGGCACAATCATTTTTACCTCACTGGTTTCTCGTGTTTGGCGTTCAACGGAACTGCGAGCAGAACGAATTGAAATTGACGAACTTGCTGGCCAATTCCTTGCCGAAGAGAGCCAAGGAACAATACGACTGATTGCAAATCGGTTGAATATGGGCGATGTCCTAGAGTATTTTATGAAAGAGAAAGAGGTACGCGAAGACAACCATATTCCACCCAACGATCCAATTCTGTTTCTTGAAATTATGGTGTCAGATGCTTCGGAATTTGCCGATGTGATCAAAGTAAAAGGGGTGCAAGTTGGTGATTATCGCATCCTCCGAGCTGAAAGTGCAGCAGTACCTAATGCGATCGCAGCTTTACTACTTTATATACGTGACCATACAGGTAAAATTCCCCATGCTTACTTCGGCTGGGTTGAGGGAAATCCTATACAATACTTACTGCGTTTTATCTTGTTTGGTGAAGGTGATATTGCTGTAGTCACCCGTGAAGTACTCCGTCGGGCTGAAAAGAATCCCCATAAACGTCCTGGTATTCATGTTGGGGGTTGAGTCAAAAGTCAGTATTTCTTCTCCTAAAAGTAATATCCTCCGAAAAACCTTTAAGATACACCACTCTCTCTTTCCATTCTTGGAAACAATACTTAGATTTACATCACTTTCAGCCTTCACTGAACCGTATTGGAATATAAAGAATATACAAAGCTCAGTACTTTCATATACATTTCTCGGTGAATAATGTGAAGAGTATGCAAAGATGCTTATTTAAGCATAGACATCTCCTCAAGAGTGACGTATAAAACATGTCGAAAACGTCAAAATTTGGCGATTTCTTTATGCTCTAAAACAACAGTTTTAGAACTGAAAATTACTGAAAAAATCGATTTAGGAAAGTAAGATTTATGGCAAATATCGTTGGAACAAACGGTAATGATACCCTACTGGGTAGTAACGGTGCAGACACTATTAACGGTAAAGCAGGCAACGATATCATCACACCTACCTATGGCAGCGATACGATCACAGGTGGAGGCGGCAAGGATAAATTTGTTTACAGCTTAAACAACTTACCCAACTACGACACCGATATTATCACTGATTTCAATGGCATAGGTAAAGGAACAAACCCTACAGCAGCAGTCATTGCCGAAGTGGATATCATAGAATTCCAAGGCGATATTTTAACTGCCAAAAATCTGCTGCTCACCCAGAATGGTAACAATCTGGAAATCACTTTTGAAGGAGAGCTTGGTAATGCCAAACTTATCCTGCAAAACTTTGCCCTAGAAAACCTGGAAAACCTCAGCAAATCTACAGGAGCCACTGTAGACTTGGGCAATATTCTGTTTGATGGGCAAACTACCATTACTGACAGCTTTGATGTCTTCGATGCCAACTCCACCCAAAGCACTATCTTCAATAAAAATACAGTCACCTTCCTTAACGACCTAAACAACAATGTTATCGGCTTTGACAACTCAGATGATGTGATAAATGGTCAAGGGGGTAATGACACAATAGATGGTTTAAGTGGCAACGACTTGCTGCGGGGTGGTGCAGGGAATGATATCCTCAATGGCGGTGCGGGGAATGATACCCTCAACGGTGGTGCGGGGAATAACACCCTCAATGGTGGCGCTGATGACGATTATTTGAATGTTAATAATTTAAGAGGCGATAACCTGCTTTCTGGAGGTGATGGCAATGATTCTCTTAGTACCTTTCGCTCATCTGGCAAAAACACCCTCAACGGCGGCGCTGGTGACGATACCTTGCAAACTGAATTTTCATCAGGCGATAAGCTACTGAATGGGGGCGATGGCAATGATTCTCTCTCCATCCTTGACTTTGAGTACTACGAACCCGGTGTCCGCTCGTCTGACAAAAACACCCTCAATGGTGGTGCTGGTGACGATACCTTGAGTGCTAGTGGCTCATCAGGTGACAACCTGCTCTCTGGGGGCGATGGTAACGATTCTCTTAGTGCCTTTGGCGCCTTTGGTAATAATACCCTCAACGGTGGCAAGGGCGATGATATTCTCATAGGTGACGGTACCAGTGGCTATGGCGTTGATATCCTCACAGGTGGCGGTGGCAAGGATAAATTTGTTTACAGCTACTTAACCTACAGCAGCACTGATACTATCACGGATTTCGGTGGAGTAGGTAAAGGCATAAATCCTTCGGCAGCAGTCATTGCCGAAGTGGATACTCTAAATTTCCAGGCGGATGGCTTCACTGCCGAAAATCTGCTGCTCACCCAGAATGGCAACAATCTGGAAATCAGCTTTGCACATCTGTTTGGTGGAAGCAAACTCATCCTGCAAAACTTTGCCCTGGAAAACCTGGAAAATCTTAGCAAATCTACAGGAGCCACTGTAGACTTGGGCAATATCTTGTTTTATGGACAAACTACTATTACTGACAGCTTTGATGTCTTCGATGCCAACTCCACCCAAAGCACTATCTTCAGGAAGAACACAGTCACATTCCTTAATGACTTAAACAATAATGTTAACGGCTTTGATAACTCAGATGATGTGATCAATGGTCAGGGTGGTGATGACATAATAGATGGCAAAAGTGGCAATGACTTGCTGCGGGGTGGTGCGGGCAATAATACCCTCAACGGTGGTACTGGTGAAGATCGCTTGTTTGTTGACTATTTAGTAGGAAATAACCTGCTTAATGGGGGTGATGGCAATGATTCTCTCGTTGCCTCTGGCTATGAGTTCTACAACAGCTACGTCGAAAAAGGCAGCGACCTTCGCCCAGAGGGCAATAATACTCTCAACGGTGGTGCTGGTGACGATACCTTGAGTGCTAGCGGTTCAACAGGCGATAATTTGCTTTCTGGAGGCGATGGCAATGATTCTGTCTCCGTCTCTGGCTATTACTCATCACCTGGCGGCGACTACTTCCAGCTCTACGACAATCGCTCCTCTGGCAATAATACCCTCTACGGTGGCGCTGGTAATGATACCTTGAGTGCTAGCGGTTCATCAGGTGATAACCTGCTCTCTGGAGGCAATGGTAATGATTTTCTTGATATCTCTGGCTTTGCCGAACCAAATTACGACTCCTACTACAACTCTGTATCCTCTGGCAATAACACCCTCTATGGTGGCGTTGGTGACGATACTTTAAATGCTAGCGCTTCAACAGGCAATAACCTACTAGATGGAGGCGATGGCAATGATTCTATCTATGTAAGCACCCCATCCCCATATCTTGCCTTCTCTTCTTTAGTAACACAAACGGTAGATGGGGGGACAGGTGACGATTTGTTGTCCGTCGATTACCGCGATGCTACAGGGGGAATCACTTCGACTTTTGATGCCACTACTAATACTGGATCAATTACGGCGGGTACGAATCAGGTTAACTACAAGAATATAGAACGATTCAATATCTTAGGGACAGCCTATGACGACAATATTGTGGGAAGCAATGGCAACGATAGGCTCTCTGGGAACTATGGGAATGACACACTTTATGGAGGGGATGGTACTGATACCTTTGCTTTCAATAGTTCCAATGAAGGTATTGATACTATTTCTGATTTCAACGCCACTAATGAACTTATTCAAGTATCGGCTGCTGGTTTTGGTGGCGGGTTATCAAGAGGTTCACTTTCAGCTAGCCAGTTTACCCTCGGAACATCTGCAACGACGATCGCTCAACGATTTATCTATGATAATTCTACAGGTGACCTGTATTTTGACCGAGATGGTAGTGCGTCTGGGTTTACTCAGGTAAAATTTGCACAACTTTTGGGTGGTGTGACACTAACCGAAAACAATTTTTTGGTTGTTTAGCGTTCCACCATCATTCTAGGCAGGGAATGCAAGGTTCTCTCATAAGCACCTTGCATTCGATTGTTCAATGCAATCTCTGTGTTATGTAGGAATCCGCTTTGATTTCTGAACTAATTTGCGTGGTGCGCGTTCGCGGAGCGT
>NZ_JBDNJQ010000214.1:0-12575 GCF_051172895.1 Nostoc sp. CALU 1950
GGAGTAGACATCACACCTCGTTTAGCAATTTCGATTGGGTCGGTAATATGTGAAACTTCAGCAGTTAAATTGAGATTAGTTACAGCTTCTTTAGCATTTGCTTCTAGCTGTTGGCACTTTTTGCAGCCTGTACCCAAAATTTCAATCTTGATAGCATTCATGACATAACTCCTTTTTGTATTCTCTAATTCAGTTCTCTCTCTACTGAATCCAAGCGATACGCGCAGCGTAAAGCCTCTGGCTTATCGCTACCGTTTCTTAACTGACCCCACGCCCCGTCCAGATTCCCGAACTTGAGGAGAGCCAATATACTCTATTGAACCCACGCCGGATACAGTCGCATCTAACTGCTGGCTGACATTAACCACAGCACTCCCCACGCCGCTATTGCGAACCGTAGCCTGCTTAGTTTTGAAATTCTCACCTTGGAAACTTCCTACCCCGGAAAGATTGAGTTCCAGCACATCGACACTTCCGGCTATCGTCATGCTACCCACCCCATCAAGGGAAATCGACAACTGTTTACCTTGGATATCCTTTACCTCAACACTACCAACACCATATATATTCAAGCTCTCTAGGCTCTTCACCTCCACAACAAACTCAATGGGCTTGGTGGGATTCATATTGGTATCTTTGATGATGGTGAGATACAGAACATTGTCAGCTACACGACTTTCTAGCAACGGCAGAATGTTGTCGTCGGCGGTGATCGTTAGGGATTCTTTTCCCGTCTGCTGTATCGTGATTTTACCTACGGATTTACTAGAAATGGATGAAAATCGACCTACTTCTCTAGATTCTGTCTTAACTATTCCAGAGCCTCTAAGCCCACCCAAACTGAGAGAGCAGCCTGTGAACAGGCTCAAAGCTGTTAAACACACAACCAAACCGTATAGCTTCGATTTCATTGTTTTGAATGCTACAAGCGTTGATCAAATAAAAGTGGTTTTTTCATGGGTGCATTTTGATGGCGATCGCAGCTTTCAATTAACGCAATATCCCTAACACCAGGATTGTTCTCCCGGAGGATTGTGCAGTAACTCCCGAATATTGGCTTCGATCACCCGATAGCCCACATTGCCGTTGAGTCTCTGCCGTCCTTCATTAAAAATTAGGGTGGGGCTGACTGTAACTGTATGCTCTTTGACTAGTTCAAAATCCTGGGATAGTTTGGCATAAGCCTCACCACTATCGATTTGAGCTTGGATAGCTGCGATCGGTAGTCTTAACTCTTCCGCAATTCCAAATTGCACCTTGCGGTCAGAAACGTTTGCCAGTTGAGTAAAAAACGCCTCCCGAAATGCCCAGGTTGTTTTTTCAAATACCTGTTGAGTTGGCTCTACTAAACCCTTTGCTTCTAGTAGTTGAATTGCATGGAGAAACAAATGACAGGATGTCGATGAAGGTGGTGTAACGTGAGTCCAAATATCAGGATGAACGGTGATGTGATCGAACTTTTTCACAACCTCTTGGACATGATTGCTGTATCCTTGCAAACCACCGCGATCGCGCCATCGGTTCTCTAGCTTTTCACGAGCAACACCAAAGACAGGGACAAAGTGCTGTGCGATCGCAATTTTGTCTTCAAAGGTTGTTTTCAACTCATCCAAACGAATCTGAGCAATATAAGCCCAAACGCAGAGAACATCGGAAAAGTAAAAAATACGAATCGGTTCCATATCACTTCATCCTTAAACCCACCAGGGCTTCTTTCCAGTGCGAGGATCAGTTTCCGTCCACGGCGAGATTAAAATGCTGTTATCGATCACTACAACCTGGACAATCTTGAGCGGTAGAGGAGCCGGGCCACGCACCACCGCACCATCTGGGGCATAGCGGGAACCATGACAGGGACATTGAAACTGCTGATCTAGGGCGTTCCAGGGGAAGGTACAACCAAGGTGAGTGCAGTTATCAACAAGCCCGATATGATCGAGGGTGTGATCTTCTTTGACAATCAGATAAGTGGGTTCTCCTGCCAAACCTGCAATCAGGGCGCGGCTTTGGGGCGGTTCAGCCAGAATTTGCGAGGCGGGGATTTGTTTCCCTAGAATATCTTTAGCAAGAATAGCACCTCCCACTCCCGTTTTTTCGCCTGGAGCAATCAAGAATTTGGCAGCAGGATAGAGCGCAGCACCAGCTGTAGCAGCAACAGTTGCTCCGGTAATAAAGTTGAGCAGTTGCCGTCTTGATAGGGATGGACTTTCGATTGGAATACTAGTATCCATTATGGATCTCCTTAAAAGTTGATGAGTGAATCCCTTTAAGGGACTGACAAATAAAAAACATCCCAAATTCTCTTGTGGGATGGGTATCCGCACTACGTTCCGCTACGCGAACACCTGTCCCATATTCAGGGCGGGCAAGATACCCCACAAGATGGATAATTTATTTTTTGAAAGTCCTTAAAGTTGATTGTTGATCTGGCTGGTATGAATTCCCAGGAGGCTATAAAGACCGCAAAATCCTACTAAAGCTGTCACCAGCAATACACTACCTGCAACGACAAGACCAATACCCAATCCTGTACTGCTGTAAGGGAATAATCCTAGATAAAACAACGCTGAAGCCAACAACAGACGGATCAGGCGATCTAACGAACCAACATTCGTTTTCATATTCATAACTGTAATCTCCAATATTGAATGGGCTACAAAACCCTTAGAAAAATCTTGAATGGGCTGCAAAACCCTTAGAAAACCCTTGGTGCAATTATGCAAGAAGCAACTCTCAAGGGATTGCAATTTTTTCTGATCTTCTCTTTCATTATAACCCCTAAATTACTAGGAATTTTTAATATCAACATTTATATATTTCTAGTGCAATTCATACAGTTTATCCAGTATTCAAACATGATTTCAAACAACAGGATGCCATACTTTTTTTGTGATTAATTCTCCATAGCTAATTTGGAAATACCTATTATGAGTTCGGAAAGTTTAGCGGCTCTCAAGCCTTATCTCAGCTTTTTTCACCCTGTTACTATGTGGATCTTGCTGATCGTTGCACTCTATGCCATGTACTTGGGTGTGCAAGTTCGACGAACGAGGCTGGCAGACGGAGATATCAAGAAAGAATTGGTCAAAGGTCGGTTCGCCATCCGGCATCACCAAATTGGCTCCATACTCCTGGCGCTGATGGTAATGGGTGCGATCGGGGGAATCACTGTTACCTACCTCAATAATGGCAAGATTGTGATTGGCCCCCATCTGTTTGCAGGGTTAGGGATGGTGGGGTTGATTTCTACTTCTGCGGCGCTGGTTCCCTTTATGCAGAAGCATGACTGGGTTCGCAGCATCCACATTTCACTGAACCTGATTCTGTTGGGATTGTTTGGCTGGCAAGCTGTGACAGGGGTGCAAATTGTGCAAAAGATTTTGAGTCAGATGATGAAGAATAGTGCAGCATAAATAGTATTTATCCTACAGAACCAACGATTTATGTCGGCATCCGAGATGAATCGTTATTAATCTGCGATCGCGCGATCGCGCTCAGTAAATTGAGATGGAAAAGTTACATTGAAAATAATCATATAGCGCTATATGATTATGTTATGACATATTAAAGTAGTTAAATAAACTAGATAGCAATATCTAGTCAATCGCACCCACTTATTCACAGGAGATGCCCTATTAATTGGGTGCTGTAGTAGTGGATATTCTATTTAGATATTTTTGCTTGAAGAACAGTTTAATTTTTAGGAAAGGCTATTTATGACAAACCAACTTTCTACTCATCTGCAATCAATCAAAGCTGAGACACTCAAGCAGTGGCTCGACCATAACCAAGCGATATTAGTAGATGTACGGGAGCCTTCAGAATACGCCGCAGAGAGAATTCATGGAGCTAAATCAGTTCCATTGTCTCAATTTGATATTAACCAGATTCCCGTTGAAACAGGCAAAAGCCTAGTGCTGTGCTGCCAGACTGGAAATCGATCTGCTCAAGCTGCTAAGAAACTCTTAAACAATGGTGTAGAAACAGTAATTAATCTGGAGGGTGGACTAAATGCTTGGAAGCAGTCGGGCTATGCCACTCAGATTAATATAAATGCCCCCATTAGTATGTTTCGGCAAGTACAAATTGTTGCTGGTTCACTTGTTTTTGCCGGGACAATTCTAGGAGCATTTGTATCGCCTTGGTTTCTAATTCTTAGCGGCTTTGTCGGCGCGGGACTAGTGTTTGCTGGGGTATCAAATACCTGTGCGATGGCTGCCTTACTAGCAAAGTTACCCTATAACCAACGGGGACAGTCGTAGTCATCGAAATTTTGATTGTGTCGCCGTCGAAGCAGATTATTTAAAACTAACTAAATGGGATTCGATTGGCGGCTCCAATGGTAACGCCAACCAAAGCCAAAGGTACAGTAAGCAAACAAGTCCAGGGATGACGACTGCTAAAGCAACTGTGACAATCCGTACTCCTTGAACTGGCAGTTTCCAGCGCTGTGCGATCGCTGCACACACTCCTGAAATTACTTTGTGGCGACGACTACGGTAAAAAACAGCAGTTGGTTTGTCTGAACTATTTACTTTTGTACGCGATGGATTAACTTTTACAATTAAAGAAATAATCAGTCCCATAGAACCCAAAATAGCCGATGGGATGGTAAAAATTGCCAACCAATGGGCAAAGAACATCCCTGTAACTAGTTCTCCAAGCCAAGAAGGGTTAGGACAACGAAAGATGATAGCTTCTGACTGACAACCAAAGTGTTCAGCCAAACCCATTCCTCCCCAAGCTAGTAGGAGGGGTAAAATCCCGTAGAAGATGATTATGCCAAGCAAAACAAAGTGCCAACGAATTGAAAGCGATCGCCAAATTGCGATCGAAGAAAGCGCTGGGCCAACAAACAACAGTATCAAAATGAAAGGATAGTAAATCATTTATAGATTTTCTTGCATAGGTTTTTTTGATTTAGATTGATTAACTCGTTGAGGTCGATTGAGAAACTTTAACTGTTCAAACCAAAGTAGAGCGATCGCACCACCGCCCAAACAAATTGCCAGGTCGATTGGGTGTAAGAAGGAGAAGCTAAACAATTGACGCAAAAATGGGACATACAACCCGATCACGAGAAAAGCCATTCAACTTGATATTAAATACCAAATTTGAAGAACTCGTGAATCAGGATAAACGTTTATCCTGATTCACTTCCAGACTGGCTTCTTCACAAGCTGATAAGCTGGAAACCCAATTCTGTGAGCAATTTGCTTTCGCAGTTCATCTTAATTTTCACTGACTGCTAACTCCATCAGTGGTTCGTCCACTTATTTCACTCTCGTGGATGCGGTAGATTGCGATCGCTTCTGAACGTCCTTCAGCATCAATCCAAGTTCGATTGATCGCAGGTGACAGCGTTGTATTGCGCTCTTTGATCAGGTGCATTGCGCGATCGATGTCTGAAGGCTCGGTGAGGCGCGAGGCTCGACCATTCACAATCACGCTGCGCCAATGAAGGGGCCCATGAATTTCTTCAACCTGTAGGCAGATTTCTGGATTCGCATCTATGTCGTGAGTCTTCATGCCGACCGTTGTAAATAGGTAGATGTCCTCTTCTTCGAGATAATAATACATCGGCATTACGTAGGGTTTGCCTTCGTGTACGCAGCCAAGATGACCGTATCCTACTTGGTGTAGTAGTTCGTGTATTTCTTTTGAACTCATTTCATCAATATCTAACATTAATATTCTCCTAAAGATTCAGTTGATTAGTAGTATTGAAGAGAAATAGTCCACACTTTACATCTGTTATTAGATGGAGTGCAGATGTGAAACTTAATGAAGTTCGTCTAATGAATTGCAAAAATCTTCAACAGCTTGGATTTGATAATCATGCTGCACACAAATCTGCCTCGTTGAGTAACACCATCGTTTCTGCACCAACTCTGCAAAAATGAGGCTCTATATCTAGAGGCATTTCAATGAGATAGATCCAACTTTCAGATTCGGATTTGTAGCTTTGCACAAGTCCTTCTCCACCCAAAAATCTTACTCGTTGGGTATGATGAAAAAAATAGTCATTTTGATGAACTTTTTACTCATAAATAAGACTCCTCTGATTCATTGTTGATACTCGACTAGACCAGATGGTGCAAGCGACTCAGACGCTTTGAGTAACTTTTCATCACCTCTACGGCAAACATGGGTGTTTCCTGAACGGCAAAGAGAAACTCTTCCTTATTAAGGAAAACTAGTTTGGTATCTACCTTGGCGATCGCTGTGTAAGTTCTATTTTTAACTCCTACAAGTACCCCAACATCAAAAACTTCGCCCGTCTCAATGGTTTCTACAATTTTGCCATTGACTAATATATCTATCTCTCCTTCGAGAATGCCATACATTTCATCACCAGGCTGTCCTTCTTCAAAGATGACTTGTCCTGCTGAAAATACTTTAGGGTCGGATTGTTTTTGAAAGATACTGACTGTTAACACAGGACTTAGCATTAGAGCAACCCCAAATTATTTGTTTTTAAACGAAACCTTTATATAGCTTTAGGTGAACCCAGAAAAGTATACGGTGTTCTGTAGATTAACTCTCGAACTTCGCAATTTTTCTGATTAGTTTCCTGACTCTTCATTAAAACATAAAGCATCAAATACTTCTTGTATCTTGCTAGGTAAATAAGCTCAATTTTATCTATCACTTTTGACTGTTTTAGGAGAATTTGTATAACTTATACATAAACTAAAACATTTACTCAAACATAATATTTGACCGTGAAATGTTATACTTATCCTAGGCGAAAATTATCATCTTTGCACAAAATCTCAATCGCGTTTTTGGTTATTTTCACGCCGTGGTGGATCTAAATCTTGACTCGAACTGTGGCGCGTCTCCATGTTGTTCTAGATCATCCCAAAGAAGAACTGACCCAAGTGCGGTCTGATCTCCAATCTGCAAATCTATGAAATTGAACAATACATAAATTTTTGAATAGGCTATGCGTGGTTGTGCATTTCATGGCGACTTTGCGATCGTGGAGATTTCTCAGCCCAGCACAACAAGACCTTGCTACATGGTCTTTGGTAGCAATAGTGGATTTTGAGGCAGTCTAGTTCCAGCTTATACTTCCTTTGAATCTGCGATGCCGAATAGCCCAACCTAGACATCGCATCAACTAAATACAATCAATTTCTCTCGCAGTTCTCCAGAATCAAAAATTAACGAACTTTGGGGGTTTAAGTCCCCTGCCTCTATAGGCAGCCCGTTTTGGGTCGGGGTCTAAATCCCCGGACGCGACGCTCCTGCGTCGCTAACGCTGCGCTATCGCAGACTCGCTAACGCAAAACGTAATTGCGAATTGCGAATTGCTTTAATAGCCAATGTCTAAAATCAAGTATTTCTATTCTCTAGCAATCACAATATCATTAGATTTAATGACTGCATAAGCTTCTTTTCCCTCAGATAGTTCCAACTCTTCTGCAGAAGCTCTGGTGATAATAGAGGTTAATTCTACTTTATGAATAATCTCCAGAGTTACCTCACTATTAACTGCTCCATAAACAACTCGTTTAACCACACCTTTAAGAATATTGCGAGAGCTAACTTTTAGTGATTTCTTTTGAATACTACTTTCTATGTCAGGCTTTTGAGTGTAATAGATATCTTCCTGTTTTTCCTGCTGAGTTGGTGGTGATATTGGTGTTGAAGAGTGCTGAGTGAGACTACGCACAAGTTCCCGCAGAATCTCAGTCTTGGTGCGTTGAGAGTGTTCGCAGAATTCCTCTAGAATCTTCCGCTCATCCTCTGAGGTTTGAAATGTAACCCATCCTTGTTCTTTTCTTGGCATAATAATATTATCAATTTTGGTTATCTTGGTAAAATTCTACCAAGTATCAATTCTATATCTGGTTTTAGTAATAACATTTTTTTTTAGGATTTTCGGCATTTTTATCGCAAATTAATTAACTAATCTCATATAGTTAACTACATATATATTTATTTTTTTCTAGATGCGAAATATTTTGTTACTTGAAATTGTCTAAATCAGCACTAAATGTTACCAACTAAGATGGTATAATATTGTTCCATAGTATTTGTTGGGATAGCGATGCCTACGGTGGGCTAAGTCTATGCAAGGATAATCTAGCAGAAAATTTTGTTGGCGTAGGCGTAGCCCGTCGCAGACATCGCGTGAGTGCCGTAGGATTATTTAACGTGAGTTCACAACCGGGGGATGAAACACCTAAAATCGCGTTCTCAAGACCTGCGGAGTTTATTTGAGAACAATATCACCATTGAATACGTGGCAGAACCCCTGAAAGCTATGCCAGCTGATGCGGAGGCGAAAGAAGTGCTGCATTGGATGCAGGCACAGAATTTTGATGTTATCGGCGTTGAGACGGGAGATATTATTAGCGGTTATGTAGAACGCTCTAGCTTGATTCCAGGCAAAGAAGGCAAATGTAGCGACTATCAACGGGTGTTTCATCCAAAAGAACTAATAGCCATTTCCACCCCACTCATGAAGTTGCTACCCATTTTGCAACAAACTCCGCGATTATTTGTCTTGGATTGCAATCAGGTAAGTGGTATTGTTACCTGTGGTGACTTGCAGAAAGCACCTGTAAGAATGTTACTGTTTGGCTTGGTAACGCTGCTAGAAATGAATTTGCTGCGGCTGGTGCGGATTTACTATCCCCAAGATTCTTGGCAAAAAGTCCTCAAACCTGAACGATTAGAAGTTGCTCAACGGCTATGGCGAGAGAGCCAAGAAAGAAACGAAGCTACCGATTTGTTAGATTATCTGCAATTCTGTGATAAGCGAGAGTTGATTTTAAATCAGCCAGAACTGCTCGAACAACTAGGATTAAAGTCCAAACGGTTTGGCGAACGCTTCCTCAAGTCTGCTGAACAGTTGCGAAACCGATTAGCTCACGCCCAAAATTTAGTTAGTGGTTCCTCTTGGATAGAATTGATTTCTCTAGCAGAGGCGATGGAAACGCTGTTAATTCGTTGTGAAGAAGTTGAGTGAATTTTTCAGCCCTACATAACATTATTTAACCAGTTTATCAAGTCGGTTGCTGTTGAGAAATCTAATAGCGCTTCGCTCAAATCTTCTAATTGAGTTAGAGATAATGCTTCAATCTGCGATCGCAATTCTGGAGCAACTATACCAATTCGCCGAGGAAGTTGGCGCATGACTACTGACAACGCTTCTTCTCGTCTCCCCTGCTCAATTCCTTGCTCAATTCCTTGTCTAATAATTCTTTGATAGACCACAGATTCCTGCATAAGCTCCTCCCGCAATAAGCTGCTGATTAGATTGTTGTCATATTTTAACCCTGCAAGCAACTGAGTACAGGCTGAGATATTTCTTTGCTGGCTAGGTTCTTCAATCATATCTACCTGAGCAGCAACTTGAGAGAGCAAAGATTCAGGGGAATCTGTTCGCGCCAGAACTGCTAAGGGTAGAAGACCAACAGATGCTAACAAAGGAGCGGGGTCTTGCTCCCAAATCCGAATTGAACGGAAGCGATGAACTGTATTAGTATCGGTAAATTGTTCGATAAAAACTGCGTTTGCAGTAGTTTCTTTGAGATAGATGACAACTTGTTCAATGGGATAAAAACTGTATTGCCGACGCAGCCTCGCATAGTAGTCTAGCATCCGAATCGGCATTGGCGGGACTGATACAGGTGCAACTTGGAACTCTAGATGGAGAATCTCCTCTTGGGGATTTAGCAGAATAATGCAGTCTGCTCTAACTGGCTCAACGCTCAACTCAGTTTTGAGGTCTTTAACGTCTGCTGGGGTTCTACCTAACAACCAGGTGGCAAAGCTTTTGGGATACTCTTCTGAAAGATAGCGGCAAACGTTATCGATGGACATTGAGTTTTGAATTAAAACATTAAGTAAGAAATATCACAGTTTGCGATTATAAAATTGATCCTTAACGCGGCTTATTGAGTGAATCACTAACTTGAGTACCTGTATAATTGGGAACCCAACCTTCAGCGATCGCAAAATAGCGTATCCCTTTAAAATTCAACGATGCAGTTGGGCTGCACCAATGCTCAACGCCAGCAGGAATGTAGAGATAGTCTTGTGCCTGAACTAAAAGCTGTACCTGGCTACCATCAGGTCGCACAAAGCCATAAATCATTTCCCCTGCCAACACGTAGAGGGGTTCAGCCGCAGGATGAGTATGGTAACGGCCGTAAGTCGTTATCAGGTGGTGAAGATTGAAGGAACCTGGATGCACATTTAGCAAGTCACACCACAGAGCGCCATTTTCTTGCTGAATAAATTCAAAGACGCTGTTATGGAGTTCTACACAATAACGTTTCTCTGACTCAGTTAAAACGTCCTGGTCTAACAGATTGGGGAAGAGAAGCGATATTCCTGGGTCATAGTGTCTGAGTTGAATGCCAAGAGGCGCAAGTTCACGAGCTATTTCGCCTAAATCGCTCTCAATCGTACCGTCGTCAAGTAGTAGGTTAGCCATGACCAAAAAGACTAATTAACTGTTAAAAAGAGTATACTCAACTTTGAGTTAATAAGCCACTATTCCCGACTGACAAACCGGAGTTTTTGGGAATGGGGCATAGGGCATGGGGCATGGAAAGATTGAGGAGATGAAGGAAATGGAGCTTCAGAATAATTAATGCCCAATACTCATCAACAAAAGAAATTTATCGCCAGAATGATGTTCATTGGTACCACTAGCATCTAAGCTAGTACGGGTGAACTATATATAGCATGGAATGTCTGACTTAATTCTGTTTTGGCATCGGCGCGATTTACGCATTTCTGACAATACGGGACTGGCTGCGGCAAAACGGCAAAGTCCGAAGGTGGTAGGTGTATTTTGCCTTGATCCGCATATTTTAGAACGGGATGATATTGCTCCTGTGAGAGTAACTTATATGATTGGCTGCTTGCAGAAACTCCAAGAGCGATATGCTAAAGCTGGTAGTGAGTTATTAATCCTCCATGCCGATCCTGTACAAGCTATACCAGCTTTAGCAGAGGCTTTAACAGCTAAAGCTGTTTTTTGGAATTGGGATGTAGAACCTTATTCACAAGAACGCGATCGCACCGTCATAAATGCCCTCAAAGAAAAAGGCATTGAGTTTCTGAACCAAAACTGGGATCAAATCCTCAACTCCCCAGATGAGATCCGCACGGGTGGTAATCAACCTTACACGGTTTACACCCCCTTCTGGAAAAATTGGATTACCAAACCGAAGGCTCAACCAGTAGAAACACTGCAAGATGTTGAAGGGTTAACGGAAGCTGAACACAAAATTGCAAAACTTGCAGGAGCGATCGCATTACCCTCGGCAAAAGATTTAGGGTTTATCTGGGATGAACAATTGATTATTCCACCGGGAGAGGCAGCCGCGCAAGAACGATTAGAAGAATTTACTACTAAAGCTATTACTGAATACCAAGAACAGCGAAATTTTCCCGCAGTTGATGGAACATCACAACTGAGTGCAGCTTTGAAATTTGGGGTAATTGGCATTCGCACTGTTTGGCAAGCCACTATAGAAGCACTAGAAAACAGCCGCAGTGAGGAAACAGCAGTTAATATCCGCACATGGCAACAGGAATTAGCTTGGCGGGAGTTTTATCAACATGCAATGTATAACTTCCCCGAATTAGCTGATGGTGCTTTCCGTGAAACCTTTAAGAACTTTCCTTGGGAAACTAACGAAGAACATTTCCAAGCTTGGTGTGAAGGAAGAACTGGCTACCCAATTGTGGATGCAGCAATGCGTCAGTTAAACGAAAGCGGCTGGATGCACAACCGCTGTCGGATGATTGTTGCTAGTTTCCTCACCAAAGACTTGCTAATTAATCCCCAATTGGGAGAAAAATACTTTATGCAAAAGCTGATTGATGGTGATTTATCTGCTAATAATGGCGGTTGGCAATGGAGTGCTTCTAGCGGTATGGACCCTAAACCTGTGCGGATTTTCAACCCAGCTAGTCAAACACAAAAATTTGATCCAGAGGGGGAATATATTCGGCAATGGGTATCAGAATTGCAGTCTGTAGATACCGAATATTTAGTTACTGGTAAAATTCCACCTTTAGAACGTCATGCTGTTGGCTATCCCGACCCAATTGTGGATCATAAAATCCAACAAAACCAGTTTAAACTACGTTATCAACAACAAAAAAATATTAGTGGTGGTGAGTAAAATTGTGATTTTTTAATGTTTATTTATAGTATGTCCGGTTAATCAACCTTCTTTAAAAATGTTTGTAGTCAGGACTTAAGTCCTGATTTTGTAAAGCCTTTTGGGCATAAATGCGCTTACCGCGTAGCGTCTCGGAGAAAGGACTAAAGTCCTTACTACAAACATATAAATATTTTTACGGGCATCATTATTATGTCAGGGTAAGCGCGTCTCAAACGCTATTGACAAGAGGCTTCTGAGGTCTCATTATGATGGGAGCATCTCAGCTTTACTAGAACATATGAACTAGTAAGTGGGGGTGAAAATCACCGAAAATAAAGGAATAAATTAACCCCCACTGAATCAACAATGGAAGCAGCTAATCAGAAAAAACTCCAGGAGCATCTACAAGCCATAGCCAAAATTCTATATCAA
>NZ_JBDNJQ010000215.1:0-12320 GCF_051172895.1 Nostoc sp. CALU 1950
GACAAGACTCTAATTTTCTTAACTTGACACCAATGGCAAGATGCCCACCCCACAAGAAGTAGTTGAGTATTTTTTTATTTGGAAGTCCCTTAAAGGGTAAGGGAAAAGGTTTGAATTCACCTTTCCCCTTACCCTTTAACCTTTTCCCAGACCAAAATATGAGATTGTTAGGCTTATCCGAAAAGTATTGCAACCTACGGGAGTTGATGGTGTGATTTGGTGATTTGTCTAATCGGAATTTCAATCCAAAATTCTGTACCTAATCCTGCCTGAGAATCACATTTAAACACACCACCGTGTTTATCTACGACAATCTGGTAACTAATTGACAACCCCAAACCAGTGCCTTTTCCTACTGGCTTAGTAGTAAAAAATGGGTCGCAGATTCTTGCCTTCAAGGCTTCGGGTATTCCTGAGCCATTGTCTGCAATGCGAATTACTACACTCTTTACATTGCCTTCAAGTTCTCCAAGAGCAGTACTGATGGTAATTTCACTGCTATGAGGTTGTAATTGAGATTCCCTGTAATCTTCTAAAGCATCGATCGCATTGCTTAAAACATTCATAAATACTTGATTCAGTGGCCCGGCATAGCATTCTACCAGGGGAAGGTCACTGTATTCTTTGACTAATTTAATCGCCGGACTTTCCGGTTTTGCTTTCAAGCGATGCTGCAAAATTAGCAAGGTGCTATCAATGCCCTCATGAATATCAACTGGCTTCTTTTCTGCCTGATCGAGGCGAGAGAAATTCCGTAAACCCAAGACAATCTGCCGGATACGATCAATGCCAACTTTCATGGAAGATAGAGTTTTGGGTAAATCCTCCATGAGAAATTCTAAGTCTATCTCGAAGGCGCGATCGCGAATCTCAGGACTGGGGTTAGGGGCATTTTGCAAATAAAGGTCTAGTATACTGAGTAAATCTTGGGCGTAATCGTTGACATGATTGATGTTGCCATAAATGAAGTTGACGGGATTGTTAATTTCGTGGGCAATACCAGCTACCAGTTGACCAAGTGAGGACATTTTCTCAGTTTGGATCAGTTGGGTTTGAGTTTGCTGTAAATCATGCAAAGCTTGAGCCAACTTTTGGGTCTGCTCTTTGGTTTGATTATGTAATTGGGCTTGTTGGAGCGCAACCCCAAGCTGATTGGCAATTTGAGTGATGAACTTAATTTCCGAGGCTTCCCAATGGCGCGGTGCAGAATTCTGATATGCTGCTAACAAGCCCCATAGCTGTTGCCCAATAAATATAGGTGCGATCGCATAAGCCCTTGCCTGAATTTGCTCTAAAACTGCAACGTGGCATTGAGAGTGGCCAGCTTCATAGATGTCATCAACTACAAAAGTTTCATTGTGACGATATCGCCCACCTTGGGTTTCTTGCAAATAGCTATCTTGCCAAATTGTTTTGGTATGGTCACTTACTAGCTTTAACCAGCCATTGCCCACAAATTCGGCGATATATTCACCACTCCAATCAGGCTGGAAGCGGTAGACTGCAACTCGATCGGCTTGTAATGATTTACAAATTTCTTGGGTGGTTGTCTGAAAAATCGCATCTAGGTCAAGGGATTCCCTAACTTTCGCCACAACTTCAAACAATACCCGTTGTTGTTCTGCTGCTTGTTGCAAATCTAACGTTTGTTGTCGTGTCTGATTGAGTAATTCAGCTTGCTGGAGTGCTACTCCCATTTGGGCAGCAATCTGACTGAGAAAGTTAACTTCAGAAGCTTTCCATTGCCGAGGGCCGGTGTGTTGATAAGTTGCCAGCAAACCCCAAAGTTTTTGCCCAATAAAAATCGGAGCAAGCACAAAAGCGTGAATTTGAAACTGCTCTAGATTGTCGATATGACACTGAGTAAACCCCATACTATAAATGTCATCGACTGCAAATGTTTCATTGTTGCGGTAACGTCCTCCCTC
This sequence comes from Nostoc sp. CALU 1950, assembly GCF_051172895.1. Taxonomy (NCBI): domain Bacteria; kingdom Bacillati; phylum Cyanobacteriota; class Cyanophyceae; order Nostocales; family Nostocaceae; genus Nostoc; species Nostoc sp. CALU 1950. The sequence goes on from NZ_JBDNJQ010000215.1 coordinate 1,929, forward strand.
TGTGTCTTGTAAGTAGGTGTCATTCCAAATTGTATTAATACCTAGTTCAGACTCATTCGACCAGTATGGACTAGCAGCCTCGAAATCCCCAACAAATTCACCACCCCAACTAGAATCAAAACGATAAACAGAAACGCGATCAGCTTTGATTAATTGACAAACTTCTTTAGTGGTGGTTTGAAAAATAGTATCTGTATCTAGAGATTCACGAATTTCGGCAATAACTTTAAACACAGCCTGTTCTTGTTCAGATGTCCGTTGTAACTCAACTGTGCGTCTTTTAACTTGTTTTTCTAAATTTTCATTGAAGACTTGTACTTGTTGGTGTAGTTCATACTGCTGAACTGCTGAAGCGAAGTGTTTACCGAGGTTTCTAGCCAGTTCAATGTCTTCAACCGTCCATTTTTGAGCTTGTGCTTTTTTAGATTCGCGCCAAGCCTCAAAAGATCGCCGGGGGTACAGTTGCCTGCGATCGCTGTCATACTGCCCCGCCCATAGAGTTTCTGTATCTACTTCGTTGCGGAAAATACTTAAGTAGCCTAGTAACTGCTGACGATACTGGAGTGGAATTGTCAATATGCTGCGAATTTTAGTTGGTTGAAAAGCAACTTGCAAACTTCGCAAGTCAGAAGTGTTATATATATCTGAAATCGCCCAAACATCGTAGTTACTAGACTTATAGTGTTCTTGCCAGACACTATACTGCTCTATGAGTGGATATATAGTTTGTTCTGGCATCACAGGTTGTTCTCCACAGATATAAAGCTTAATACAGGTATTTCCTGGTATTAAGCATTCTGTCAAGCTGGTGATGTTGCCACTGTGAAAATCAAAAGCTGCATTTCTAATACAAAGCCGACCACCAACACCATTAAAGGCAGCAACAGCCGCTTCTAAGGCTGGTTGTAATACAATCGTCGGCAGTGAATGCAGTAGAGTCGCAATGCGGTTAACGATCGCTTCCCGTTCGGCTGTTTTGCGGACTTGAGCAAGAAGGGTACTTTGAGCGATCGCTACTGACAGCTGATCAACTACCGTCTGTACTGCTTCTAGCTCATATTCTGAAATCAAATGCGCTTGGGAATTATGAGACACCAGCAGCCCCCAGAGTTCATCTTGATAGAGAATAGGGGCTACTACAGAAGACTTTACCCCCATTGCCGTCAAATATTCAATATGGCAGGAATCTACAGGGCGGTAACAGATTTCCTCTGATATAGTTTCTCCATTTTCCAAGTCACGCAGATGAATTTGACCAATCTCTTGAGTATCAAGATTTACAATAGAACACACCCGTGATTTGATAAATAGTTCACGGGCGCTGAGGGGAATATCGTCAGCAGGAAAATTTAGTCCTAGTAGTGATGGCAACCGATTTTCGTAAATTGACTCAGCAATCACTTGACCACTATCATCGGGATGAAATTTGTAAATCATCACGCGGTCAGTTTTTAATAGCGATCGCACCTCTGCCGTTGTCACTGTGATAATTTCTTCCAACTCTAAGCTACGTCGGATACGGTTTGTAATGCGACGTAGTAAACTTTCTTCATGGCGACATAAGGGCAAATGTTGTTCAATGTTAGAGGTCATTGCTTATAATATATTCAATTAATAATTTACAAAACAAAGATAATTAAATCTAATGACATTTTCAAATTTATTTCATCAATTTGTCTTCAGTAAAACTACGGCAAATTACTAACCAAAATATTTATTTGCTTTTTATGGAAATTCACCAAAAATTATAAAAACAGACGCTAATAAAATTGCGTCTGTTGCATTTGCGAGAAATGATTATTGCTGTTTATTTGCAATTTTTTGTTGACAGAAAAACGCCCAACAAAATTAAATTTTTGCTTTGTCAGCAAAGCGGATTTTTAGATAATCGTTTTCCATCTTTGCCCCTGCTGGTTGTAGTGCTGCTAAGGCTTGTGGCAAAACTAAATTACGACGATGGTTGCCAATTGTAATGTTTAATTCGTCTCCCGTTTTACTTAATTGAACTTGGTCTTTAGGAATACCAGGTAAGTAAAGTTCTAAGCTGTATTGGTTTTCCTCTTGCACAACTCTAAGAGTTGTTTCTTTATAATAAACCTGGGTTGGATCTTCATCTTTGTAAAGGGTTTCCTTCAGGCGTTCTAAAGAAGCTAAACCGCACATTTCCTCGGAAAATAAAGGAACTTCTTTCACAGGTAGAGGGTGAAAATCATCATGAATTTCCCGGCGATATTGTTCCTGACTTTCCTTCCAACGTTGGAAAAATGGATCTTGGACTTCACTAGGAATAATCCGATTAGCCACTACTAAATCTGTTGCAACATTATACAAACTCAGATAGGCATGGGCACGAAGAGACTCTTTAATCACCATCTTTTCAGGATTAGTGACAAGACGCACTGAGGTTTGAGTATTATCTGTTAATACTTTTTCCAGAGCTTCAATTTGTTCGTAAAACTCATAAGGTGCATCCATTACCTCTTTATCAGGTAGGGAAAAACCAGCAATTGGTCTAAACAAAGGTTCCACCAGAGGTCGAAGTGCCACCGAGATGTTTTGAAATGGTTTGTAAAAACGGCGCATATACCAGCCACCGACTTCAGGCAAACTTAGCAAACGCAGTGCTGTGCCGGTGGGGGCCGAGTCGATAATTAAGACATCAAACTCACCTTCATCGTAATGGCGTTTCATCCTTACCAAGCCAAAAATCTCATCCATGCCTGGTAGAATAGCCAATTCTTCCGCCTGTACGCCATCTAAACCCCTGGCCTGTAAAACTTGGGTAATATAACGTTTCACAGCACCCCAGTTTCCCTCCAGTTCTTGTAGCGCATCTAGTTCTGCACCCCACAGATTTGGGCGAATTTTTTGGGGTGCATGTCCCAGTTCCATGTCAAAACTGTCTGCTAGGGAGTGAGCAGGATCTGTACTTAAAACCAATGTCTGATAGCCTAGTTCCGCACAACGGAGTCCAGTTGCAGCAGCGACGGAAGTTTTGCCCACGCCGCCTTTACCGGTCATCAAAATTACACGCATAGATGCTTCTATCCTGCCTGAGAATTTTTTACATTTATTTACATTATCGACTGTTTAAGGAAAATAAATGTTGTTTCAACACGTCTAGGCATTATTATGAACGTTTACCCTAACTCGTCCGTTGGGTTTTGCTGCAATAACTGATCGAGTTTAGTTTCCAGTGCTGAGAGTTTTTTGAGAATTGTGGGGCGATCGCCATCGAGAGAAATTAGTAAATTGGTTATTCTCTCTTGTATGTTGGTTAATTGTGCTACTGCATTCTGGATTTGGAACATTCCTTCTCGGAGTTCTTGGCGTTCCTGACGTGCTTCTGCCATTTCATCTAACATAGCTTGGACTGTTTTAGCGTTGCTCTCAAGTAGATTTTTGAGTTCTTTATCAGTCATTGCGATCGCGCTTTGGAATTAAGTCTATTATTAACTCTAAAGTATTGAGGGATTTTGTTCAGCAATTCCAAATTCAAATTTTGACAACGGGTACAGTCTAGTTTGAGGATATAACCCGTATTTCTCACAAGCTTCAGGCGTTTGATGGAGCAGAGGGGCAGAGGGGCAGAGGGGCAGAGGGGAAAGAACTTGGTATTTGAACTCTCCCCTGCTCCCTTGCTCCCTTGCTCCCTTTTTCTGCACCTTCTTGACAAATGTGCAATTATCTTGATATTTCACTGATAGTCACTGTACAGCTTTTTCTCACCATTTAGTCTAAACTTCAGTCATAAATATATCTTGGGTGAAAAAGTACTTAAGTTCTGTGCTAAATCTATCTTTGTCTGTAGAGGAATTTGGGTATGCTAAGACGTAAGCGCGGAGTTATACTCACTTCTGTTGGTTTACAGAAGTTCGAAGAAGCAAGGCACAAGTTTGAGTTTCGAGATAATTTTGGCAAGAGATTCACTCTTGAAGAGTTAAGCTACCGCACTAACTTAGACCCTCTAACAATCAGAAAAGTTTTAAACCGTAGGAAGGGAGTTGACAAGCGAACACTTGAGGCTCTCTTTCTTGGTTTTGATAGCTGCCTATGCGAAGGCTACTATTCGACCTCAGACCCCAATTGCCGTCAAGATTGGGGGGAAGCTGTTTCTGTCTTAGCATTTTACGGACGTACAGAAGAACTCAGTACTCTGGATGAGTGGTTGCTGAAGGATCGCTGTCGATTAGTGACCATTCTCGGAATGGGTGGAGTCGGGAAAACTAGTCTGTCGATCAAATTGGCAGAACTAATGCAGGACAAATTTGATTGTATTGTCTGGCGATCGCTATATGACGCTCCACCCATTGATACATTCTTGGGTAGCATCATTCAGTTTCTGTCTGACGAGCAAGAAACTGAGGCAGAATTGCCCGAAAGCGTTAGCGATAAGATTTCCCTGCTGCTTAACTACTTTAAGGAAATGCGCTGCTTGGTCGTGTTCGATAATGTAGACGCTGTGTTACGTGGTGGGAGTCGAGCAGGACAATATAACCTTGGATATGAGCAGTATGGCGAACTCCTCAAACGAATAGGTAAATCAGACCACCAGAGTTGCTTGCTACTCACAACGCGAGAAAAACCTAAAGAAGTTGCCTCTCTAGAAGGAGAAGCCTTGCCAGTGCGAACTTTGAGATTGGGTGGACTCAAAGAAGGAGAGGGAGAGGAAATTCTTAAGAGTAAGAGGCTCAAGGGTTTAGAAACTCAATTTAACGCACTGGTTAAACGCTATGGGGGCAATGCCTTAGCCTTAAAAATTGTCGCAACTACGATTCAAGATTTATTTGATGGTTATATTTCTGAGTTTTTAAAAGAGGAAACCACCGTATTTGGCGATCTTCGTGATTTATTAGAGCAGCAATTTGAGCGTTTATCTGATGAGGGAAAAGATGTAATGTACTGGCTAGCGATTAATCGGGAGCCAGTAACCCTCTCCAAATTACGAGAAGATTTAGTATCGCCTTTTCCCCAACTCAATTTAATTGAAACGCTGGAATCTTTGGGACGGCGATCGCTCATCGAACGAGATACAGCCTACTTCACCCTACAGCCAGTCGTGATGGAGTATGTGACAAGTCGCTTGATTGAGCAAGTTTGTGAGGAGATTGTTAAGCAGGAGTTTTCGCTTTTTAGAAGCCATGCTCTGATCAAAGCTACTGCCAAAGACTATATCAGAGAGACTCAAATTCGTCTCATTCTCTATGCCGTGATTAACCGATTAATTCCACTGTTGCAAGGCAAAAAAAACTTGGAATATGAACTGACTCAAATCTTACTCAAACAGCGAGAGAAATCCCCCTTGGAGCCGGGATATGTAGCAGGTAATATTCTTAACTTACTCAATCAGCTAGGAACTAATTTAACAGGCTATGATTTCTCTGGCCTAAGCATTTGGCAGGCTGACCTCCGAGATGTAAATTTGCAAAATACGAATTTTGCTTACGCCCATCTAGTGAGGTGTACGTTTACTGAAACCTTTGGTGCTATTCATGCGGTAGCCTTTAGTCCTGATGGAGAACTTCTGGCGGTAGGTGACAGTAATGGAGAAATTCATCTGTACCAAGTTAGCGATGTGCAACCAGTCTTCATCTGCACGCGACATAAAAGTTGGGTAACATCACTGACGTTCAGCCCTGATGGTAAGATTCTCGCTAGCAGCAGCACAGATTACACAATAAAGCTATGGGATGTTAGTACTGGTCAGTGCCTTCGCACCTTAGAAGGGCATACAAATGAGGTTTGGTCGGTTGCATTTAGCCAAGATAATTGCACATTAGCAAGTGGCAGCGATGACTGCACCGTGAAGCTATGGAATAGCAGCACTGGAGAATGCTTCAAAACACTCCAGGGACATCTTAGTTGGGTACTCTCTGTTGTCTTTAGGGGAGATACTCAACTGTTGAGTGGTAGTGACGATCGCACTGTTAAATTGTGGGATATCAACACTGAACAGTGTATGCAAACGTTTGAAAAACACCATAATAGTGGAATACGGTCAATAATCCTCAGTCCAGATGGTCAAATACTGGCAAGTGGCAGCGAGGATCAAACTATTAGGCTATGGAAAACTCAAACGGGTGAATGTCTCAAAACACTTCTGGGGCATTCAAATCGAGTTTTTTCAGTGGACTTCAGCCCGCAAGGCGACCTTTTGGCTAGCGGTGGGCACGATCAAACTGTGAAACTATGGAGTGTCGATACAGGTGAATGCCTCAAGACCCTTCAAGGACATTTCAGTTGGGTTTTTGCAGTTGCCTTCAGTCCCCAAGGTAGGCTTTTGGCTAGCGGTGGGCACGATCAAACCGTGAAGCTATGGAGTGTCGATACAGGTGAATGCCTCAAGACCCTACAAGGATATACCAATCAAATACTCTCTGTTACCTTTAGTCCTGTTAGTGCTAGCTTACCAAGCATTGGTCAAATTTTTGCTAGTAGCAGCCGCGATCGCACTGTAAGGTTATGGGATGCCGCAACTGGTGAATGCCTCAAAGTGTTAAAAGGACATTCCAACTCGGTTCATTCAGTTATCTTTAATCATGAAGGAAATATCCTAGTCAGCAGTAGTGGAGATAAAACACTAAAAATATGGGATGTTCCTTCAGGTAAAACCTTAAGAACCTTACAAGGACATCGTGCAGCAGTTTTGTCGATTGCCTTTAGTCCAGATAGCCAGACGATCGCCAGTGGCAGTGAGGACTGTACTATAAAATTATGGGATGTTCGTTCAGGTCGAACCTTAAGGACCTTACAGGGACATAACGCTGCGGTTTGGTCAGTTGCCTTTATCTCTCAAGGAGAGATATTAGCGAGTGGCTCCTGGGATCAAACGATCAAGTTATGGGATATTCACACGGGTGACTGCCTCAGAACCTTGGCAGGACATACGAGTTGGATTTGGGCAATTGCGATCGCCCCTGATGGTAATATCCTGGCAAGTGCTAGTCCAGATCGAACAATCAGGCTGTGGAATCCGCACACAGGTGAGTGCCTGAACGTTTTACAAGCAGACACAAACTGGTTGCAATCGATCGCCTTTAGCCCTGATGGCAAGATACTGGCTAGCACGAGTCACGATCTGACAATCAAGTTGTGGGACGTTTGCACGGGTGAGTGCCTAAAAGTTTTGCACGGACATACAGGCTTGGTTTGGTCAGTTGCCTTTAGTTTAGATAACCAAACCTTGGTTAGTGGCGGTGACGATGAAACGATTAAACTTTGGGATATCGGAGCAGGCAAATGCTTAAAAACTATGAGAGCGACTAAGCCCTATGAGCAAATGAATATTGTCGGAGTTAAAGGTTTAACTGAGGCGGCAACGGCCACGTTGACCTCTTTAGGAGCAGTTATCTAAGCTCAAACCATTAGCTTAGTAGTTCGCCAAGTTCACTTGGCGGGTAAAGGGTAAAGGGTAAAGGTTAAAGGGAAAAGATTTTGAGTTTTTTTCCCCTTTACCCCTTCCCCTTTACCCCTTCCCCTTTACCCCGACTTTTGCAAGAAGTTCACTGAGACATGACTTTTCGGGCTGCTTCGAGGGTGCGATCGATGTCTGCTTCGGTATGAGCTAAAGAAGTAAATCCGGCTTCAAATTGAGATGGAGCTAAATAAACTCCATGTTCTAACATCCCGCGATGGAAACGAGCAAATTTACTTAAGTCAGACTTCTTCGCATCCTCATAATTGCGAACCGGGCCTTCGTTAAAGAAGAAACCAAACATGCCGCTAATCTGACCACCGCAGGCAGCATGACCTGTTTCTTTGGCAATCTCCAGCATTCCCTCTGTGAGCCGCTTCGTAATGCGATCGAGATGCTCGTAAGTTCCAGGTCTTTGCAACAACTCTAACGTCTTAATCCCTGCCGTCATTGCCAGTGGATTGCCCGAAAGCGTTCCGGCTTGATACACGCTTCCGGCTGGAGCAACCATCGACATAATTTCTTGGCGACCACCATAAGCACCGACTGGCAGACCGCCGCCGATCACTTTACCTAAGGTAGTTAAGTCAGGAATGACACCAAATTTCTCCTGCACTCCACCGTAAGCGATCCGAAAGCCTGTCATCACTTCATCAAATACCAGCAGCGCTCCATGCTCTTGCGTGAGTTTTCGCAAACCTTCAAGAAAACCCGCAGCAGGTGGAATAAAACCTGCATTTCCAACAACAGGTTCAAGAATTACACCAGCAATTTCACCGGGATTTTGCTCGAACAATACTTTTACTGCTTCTAAATCGTTGAAAGGAGCTGTCAGCGTGTTGCTAGTCACAGATTTGGGCACACCAGGAGAATCGGGCAAGCCGAGAGTGGCAATACCAGAGCCAGCCTTAACGAGAAACATATCGGCGTGTCCGTGGTAGCAGCCTTCAAACTTGATTGCTTTCTCCCGCCCCGTAAAAGCTCGCATCAGACGAAGAACAGCCATACAAGCTTCCGTGCCGGAGTTGACAAAACGCACCATCTCGATACTGGGAACAGCATCGATTACCATCTGTGCCAGTACATTTTCTAGATAGCAGGGCGCACCGAAGCTAGTTCCTTTTTCCAGGGCATCGTGCAGAGCAGCAATGACTTCAGGATGAGTGTGACCGCAGATAGCTGGCCCCCAACTGCCGACATAATCGATATATTGATTGCCATCTACATCCCATATGTAAGCGCCAAGGACGCGATCGAATACGATTGGCTGTCCACCAACAGATTTGAAAGCCCGCACGGGGGAACTAACTCCTCCTGGCATTAATTTTTGGGCAGCAGCAAAGATTTCTTCCGATTGGGTGGTTTTTAAGCGAGTCGTTGCAATCATAATTTTTTCTCCTGAGATATTTGACTTGATGCGATCGCGAAGAGTGAGAATCTAGTTATTAAGAGTGACAAGCAAAACGTGCAAATATTATTTCAATTCGAGCATGACTTCATTGCGTCTAAATGCGGGCAAAATGAACGGAGAGTCATAAAAAGCATAAATCGCTTTACCTTTTGTCTCGATACCTTGCCGAGCCAGAAAAGCAGATAATTTGGCTTCGTTTTCCTGCAATTGTTCATCCCCAGCTAGACCGGAAAAATGGATTGCCGCTACTTTGTTGCTGGGAAGTTCTTTGATAGTAATGCGAGAGTCTTTTGGTTTTGGCAGCGTTGCCAGCGTATATTCTGAAGGCATCACGAACTGTACCGCCCAAGCACTTGTGGCGAGATTTTCTCCCGCTTCTTGTTGAATGACAGGCGCAGTCATGGCGATTTTTTCACTTGGCTGGGATTGCGTGACAGGCGCAGTCATAGCAATTTTTGTTACAGACGTGTTTTCACCAAATATGTAAGCGGCAAGAATCGAAAATGCAGCCTTGTTTGCTCGATCTCTTTCAGTTTGAATGACTGTTTCAGCAACAATTTTTGGCTCGTATTGTCGGATTTCAATATCATCATACGATTGCAATATGGAATATTTTGGTTCTTCGGTTTGACTCATAAGACTTTCACAAATAGCTAAAATTAATGCCAATAAAAAATCACGTTCTCACTAGCCAAATTAGATAGTTCCTTGTTTTCCCACTTCTTGTACTAACCGTCCATCTTCCATGTGGATGATGCGATCGGCAATATCGAGAATTCGATTATCGTGGGTGACTAGTAAAATGGTACAACCCTGCTCTTTAGCTAGACGCTGCATGATATCTACAACATCGCGACCCGACTTTTTATCGAGAGCAGCAGTAGGTTCATCGGCAAGAACAATTTTAGGACGACTGACTAAGGCACGAGCGATCGCAACTCGCTGCTTTTGCCCTCCAGAAAGACTGTCTGCATAATAATCGATGCGATCGCCTAAACCAACACTTTTTAGAGTATCCGTTGCCAGCTGATCCATATCTTGCTTTAGGTACTCATCATGTAATTCCAAAGACATTCTGACATTCTGCTTTGCTGTTAAAAAGGTTAATAAATTGTGTGCTTGAAAAATATAACCAATCTGCCGCCGCACTTGCATCAGTTGCCGCTTACTAGCCCCAGATATTTCCTGTCCCAAAACTTTCAGGTTGCCTTCCCGCGCGGATCTCAATCCACCTATTAGTGTTAGTAAAGTGGTTTTACCAGAACCGGATGGCCCAGTCATAATCACAATCTCTCCAGAATAAATGTCGAGATTAATATCAAACAAGACTTGCTTGCAGAGTTCTCCCCGACCGAAGTAGTAATCGAGATGGCAAACTGAAATAACGGGTTGTTGGGAAGTGTTTTGAACTTTGAGTTTTGAACTTTGATCGAGACTAATTTCTTGCAACATAAGAGTTAAACCGTAAATTTGGGGACTTCCAAATAAAAAAATATTCAATTATTTATTGTAGGGTGGGCGTCTCGCCATTGGTGTCAAGTTAAAGCAGATGCCCAGATGTCAAGCG
>NZ_JBDNJQ010000216.1:0-12233 GCF_051172895.1 Nostoc sp. CALU 1950
ACTGGATGAATCCACCTTTGATCTCCGTTAACGAGTCTTTGAACTGGATGAATCCACCTTTGATCTCCGTTAACGAGTCTTTGAACTGGATGAATCCGCCTCTGAACTCCGTTAACCATACTGTAAGTGATACTTTTGTATAATTTTTGCGACTAAGAGCGTAATTCGTAATTAAGAAAGAGACTTCTCGGCTGAGGGTAAATTCTTGATTTAATAAAAATCTGACTTCTCACGTTATGTAGAAAAGCTAACACTAAACCTAAGCCCTGAGCAAACTTCATTACTAGGGAATGGAAGCGAGGTTTTCTAGAGAATAGTGAAAAGTCAGATATTGCAATGAGTACAAAAAGAGATTGTGTCTCTCCTACCCCCAAGTAAAACCAATGCTCAGTTCACTTGGAACTAAGCTTAATAGATAGGCAAACGGATTAATCACGACCCCAGCCGCGATCGCGCTCATAGCGACGGTAATTATCACGAATGTTGCGAAGGTTATTATCGCGGTCATAACGGCGATTATTGTCCCGGTCATAACGGCGGTTATTATCGCGGTCATAGCGGCGATTATTGTCCCGGTCATAACGGCGGTTATTGTCCCGGTCATAACGGCGGTTATTGTCGCGAATGTTGCGAAGGTCGTTCCGACGGTCATCATCACCATTTCTGTAACGACGACTATGACGTTCGTAGTTACCATCATCGTTGCGATCGTAGCTGTAGCTATCTAACTCAGCAAGATAAGACACTGGTGTATTAGCATCAGCTTTTGGAGAAATAGCCAAGGCTGAAGCAGATGCTATCAAGCCGGCGAGCAAAATAGAGGTAAAGCGATTCATGATGTGAGTCAAAAATTGTTGACAGTAATTTATGCAAGTCCAGTCTGTTTAGGAAGAGCAGATTCCACAAGTCTTTAGATCAATCCTATCAGTGTTGAATAACTCGAAAAGTTTTCTTGAGTGCGGTGATTAAGAAAAGTTTTGTTGTCTGTGATACTTTTTAACTTTTCAAATCCCGTGAAAAGTTAAAATTAAAATGAATCTTTGAACTGGATGAATCTACCTTTGAACTCCGTTAATGAGTCTTTGATAGCTCATGATCGGTTAAGAGGTTGTTTGAAAAGTCTAATTTATTACTAGCCGTGGCGACTTGAAGTCGCGGCTATACAGACAAAACCCTTGATTTTTCAAACTTTCCACGGAGGTGGACTTGGTTTATGTAGTAGCAAATTCTATTCGCCTAATACTTTTCAAACAACCCCTAAGATAAAGCATCTTTTGTCAATAAGTTAATATATATTCACATAAAATTCACTGTAATTGATATCCTTCAGCACAGCTACCAATTTTTCAATATGTGCTGCTTCATGAGTTGCCATTAAAGATATTCTGATCCGACTTGTGGGCACTGTGGGAGGACGAATTGCTGGGGCAAAAATACCAGCCTCTCTTAGCTGTTTTCCAGCTTTGAGTGCATCTGTAGCACTGGGTAATTGAAAACATAATATAGGTGATTCAGAAGGCAGTAATTTTAAGTCAGGTAATTGTTGTTGCAGTAAATTTTTCAAGTAATGTACGTTTTGCCACAATTGGGCACGGCGTTGCGGTTCTTGTTGCACTATCTTGATTGCTGCTAGGGCCGCTGCCGTATCAGCAGGTGAAAGCCCAGTGGTATAAATCCAACTGGGTGAGCGGTTTCGCAAAAAGTCAATTAGGGCACTACTTCCCGCTACGTATCCGCCTAAACTACCCAAAGCTTTACTCAAAGTGCCAACTTGAATTAACTGCTTTCCCGTGCACCCAAAATGCTCGACACACCCAGCGCCAGTTTTTCCTATGACCCCAGTGGCATGAGCTTCATCGACTAGCAGCATACAGCTAAATTGATCAGCGAGATCCAACAGTGCAGGTAATGGACATAAATCGCCATCCATGCTGAAGACACTATCAGTAAGAATCAAACAGCGTCGGTAGTTTTGCCGCTGTTCACTCAACTGAGTTTTTAGGACTGCAATATCACAGTGCGGGTATTCCACAACTGCTGCACCACTGAGAATCGCTCCATTTTTCAGACTGGAATGATTGTACTGGTCTGAGAAAACTAAATCACGCTTGCCAACGAGGGCAGTAATTGCACCCAAATTTGCTAGATACCCTGAACTAAATACCAAGGCATCTTCTGTTTGTTTGGTAGATGCGATCGCTTCCTCTAACTCCCTGTGTAATTCTCGATGCCCACTGAGTAATCTAGAACCAGTACTACCAGTTCCAAATTCGGCGATCGCAGCAGTTGCAGCTGCCATCAACCGCTCATCCCCAGCCAATCCCAAATAGTCATTACTGGCAAAATTAATTACCTCTTGCCCAGCTAAAACCACCGTTGCACCCGGACGACCATTGATAGGTTGTACCGAACGATACCAGTCTGCCCGATGAATTGTTGCTAAGGACTGTTCTAGCCAAGCATAAGGATCAGTCATTGGGGATAGGGCATTGGGCATGGGGCATTGAGCTTTGCCGTTGGCGCAGCATCTCGTAGAGAAGTATTGATCATTGAGCGGGCGTTAGGGAAGAATAACAAATAACTAATGACTAATGACAATTAAACTTGTTCGCTACTGAGATGAGCGATCGCTTGTTTAATCCAATCTTCGACATAGGCATCTTTGGGTAGTCCAATATCTTCACTGACTACATGCAGGGCATGACTGACCTCATGGGCAGTATATCCCAGGGCGAAGAGAGTCATTTGCACCTCTTCGAGAATTCCTGGTGCTGGCCCACCTGTGGCGACGAAGAACCCAGCTGATTTGCGCCACTCGACTAATTTGCTTTTCAGTTCCAAACAGATGCGTTCAGCGATTTTTTTACCCACACCTGGAGCCTGAATTAAGATTTGTGTATTGCCAGCGATAATTGCTTGGACTAAATCTGGTAGTTCCAGAGTGTCCAGGAGTGCGATCGCTAAGGCTGCACCAATCCCTGTGACAGTCAGCAAGTGGCGAAATAAATCGCGTTCAGATGGCGAAGCAAAGCCATATAGAAAGGGCACTTCTTCGCGAATTTGGAAATGGGTAAAAATTTGCGCTACTCCTCCCGACTCTGGTAACTGGTTTGCTAGCCGTTGGGGAACTTGCAAATCGTACCCCAAGCCATTCACTTCCAGAGTCAGAATCACGCGATTAGCGCCAATTGTTTGGATACCAGCGACTATACCTTTTAGATAACTAATCATTACAAGAGACCAAAATAATTTAAGCCTTCAATAATTCCACCTGCACAAAAACCTTTTGCCAGGTAGCGATGATCAACGGGATACTCATCGTGCCATTGGAGTAACTCTTTTCGGGCATTCCCCACAATGATTCCCCGTTCGTTGCCTACAGCAAATAAAGCAATATCATTACCCGAATCACCACAGACAACTGTTTGTTCTGCTGCAAATTTCCACTTTTGGCGTAAAAACTGCATTGCCTGACCTTTATCGCTGCTATGGGGTACAATGTCAAGGTCAATACCGCTACTGTAGATTAACTTTACATTTAATTTATATTTCTGCAACTCTGCTTCAAGTTGTGGTAGAACATTCGCAGATACTTCTTGTTCTAGAAAAAAACTCACTTTGAAGGGACGCTGTTCTGAATCTGGTTGCCGAACTAACTCACGGTATTTGCGGGTAATAGATAATACAGTTTCCCGTTTCCATCCCGGAGAGAGGATTTCTGACCAACCTGAGTCTGGAGTATCAGTACCATCAAGGTAAATTTCTGTACCTACGGAAAGGACGAGGGCATCCGGTTGCAAAAGATTTTTTTGGGCTTGGAGTTCTTTGTAAAGCACAGGCGATCGCCCGGTAGAATAAACAATCTTAGTGCCGTATTCTTGGCGATGTCTCTTCAGCAGTTGATTTAGTTCTGGCAAAGCGCTGTCATCGCCCACAGTCCGATATACGAGGGTGTCATCTAGGTCGGTTACAAACAGAAATGGTTTCATAATTAAAACTCTTGCAAAATTTCGTTATTCTACCGCGTGAAGAGAATTTTGCAAGAAGTTTGTTTGTTAAAAACGGCTCTTCAGTTCCTTTTATGGAGCCGAATAATAAATAAAATCTAATCAGAGTCTATGTTCCTTGATGTGACTGGATTTTAAGTTTTTGAGCCTTTCTACAAAACTGCTATTTTAATGCCTTACCATAAAACCAACGCAAGAGCCAGATTTATTCATCACTCAAAGTTTCAATCAACAAATCTACCTGTTGCTGTCGTTGCTGCAAAAAACTTTCGCACTGACGCAAATACTCAACAGCACTTGCAAATTGCTCAAACACCGCTTCCAATTCCAACTCACCCGATTCAATACGAGCGATGATTCCCTCTATTTCAGCAACCTTCGCCTCATAATTCCAACCTTCCTCAGAACTAGAAGCACCCTTACGTTTAACCATTAACCTCTCTGCGTCCTCTGCGCCTTTGCAGTTCGTTCACTTCTATAACCTTCACTTTAACCCCACCCTGCCCCAACTGAATCACTAATTCTTGCCCCACAGCCAACTCTAGCGCAGAGCGAGCGATCGCCCCATCTTCCCGCCTCACCACTGCATAACCACGCTGTAACACCGCTTTTGGGTCAAGACTAGCCAACTTTTGCCACAATAATTCTAGATGCTGCGTTGCTTGGTGCGATCGCCCCGTTGTAATTTGCACTAAATGCTGACGCCTCCAAGCTAACTTTTGCACTTCCTGCTGCACTTGCCGATCTAAGCGCAAACGTCGCAAACGGTTTCGCAATACTTGCAGTTTATTCTCAGCATTTTCCCTAAAGTCATGCACCGCTTCATGTAAAGCTACAACTCGCTGCCGATGCTCAGTATACAACTCTAAAAGTGCTGGCACAACTCTTTCCGCCGCCGCAGTGGGTGTATGTACACAAGCATCTGCAACTAAATCTGCTAAAGATTCATCTCGTTGATGACCGATACCAGTAATTACAGGAATAGAACAACTAGCCAGCGATCGCACCACTCGTTCGTCATTAAAACAAGCCAACTCTTCCACCGCGCCACCACCCCGCGATAAAATTAACACTTCGGCGCGGCCATCTCTTTCCACCCGCTCAATTGCCTTGACGATAGATTCCGGTGCTTGCTCACCTTGTACTGTAGCGGGAGAAAATAAAACGTGTAAACCTGGATACCTTTGCTTGAGAGTTTTTTGAATATCACCCCAAGCAGCAGCCGTTGGTGAAGTGACAACAGCGATCGTTTGGGGGTGAATGGGGAGCGATCGCTTTCTTTGCGCGTCGAACAACCCCTCAGCCAGCAAACGATTTTTTAGTTGTTGATAGCGTAGCGCCTGTAAACCAACACCAGCCGGTAAAGTCTGCCAAACTGATAACTGATATTCTCCCCGTTGCGGATACAGGCGAATACTACCCAAAATGATTATCTGCTCACCGGGAACAGGCATTTGGGTGAGTTTTGGCAATTGGCTATTCCATACCACACACTTAATTCCGGCAGTGCGATCGGTATCTTGAAGCGTGAAAAATAAACCACTCCGATGGTGGTTAGCACTGGAAACTTCGCCAGTTACCCAAACTTGCCGCAATTGTTCATCTTGCTCTAACAGCAAGCGGATATAGTCAGTTAATCCAGATACTGAAAGCGCTGTATCGAGAATCAGAGAGTCGGGAAGGTCGAAAGTCATCAAAGATGCCTGAAAGCATTTGTGCTGGAGAGATTCTAGCATTTTAATGAAAACCAAAGCTTAACCCAGTAAACGCTTCAATCTTTTGTAGACATCATCATCATTGCGCTTACCGACTAAAATCACTTCTATTAAATCGCGATCGGGAAAATACCTGTAAATAATTCGATATTCACCACTATCAACTCGATGTAAACCTTGATAACCAGATAGCTGCTCACTATCAGCGGGTAAAGGCTCAACATTCAAAGCCAAAACCTTTTTTGCAATCTGTGCTGCTATTTTAGGCTGTAAACCGTTCAGAAAATCAAGAACAGTTGCTAGACCATCAAGCTTCGCCATTAGCTAAATGCTCTAATGCAGATGTAAAAGCTTCTGTACCAATCATTTTAGACTGACTCAGAGCAACTTCAGCAGCTTGACCAAAAACCATATCCTCTAATTCTTCCAGCCGATTCATTAATTTTTGGTAGCTCTCAGCTGAAATAATCACATGGCTAGGCCGTGATTGCTTAGTGAGTAGAACTGGCTCTGTAGCAGCCTTATCAAAAACCTCACCGTGTTTGTTACGAGCATCTGTGAGAGTATAGGTCTGCATAGACATTTTGACTATTTTAGACATTTTCACTATTTTAGCAGATAAATCTTCTCATCTCAATTTTGGCTTAACAGAATTTGCTGCTCGTTTATAGCGTTTCCTAAGCAACTGAGGTACACCCAAATCTTTTTTACCAAAATTAGTCGCTTTGAAAACGTACCTCACCAGGTCGGGAACCGCTATATATAAATAGAATAGTTATGTAAAGAATAATTCAGCAATGAACATGACTATATTTTGTTATGAGCTACTTTATCAGTGTTACTCCTGTTGTCGAAGCCCTCAACAAGTTTGATATATAGCTGTTATGTGAGCAAAACATTTGAATTTTGGTTCACTAGAAATGTTTTTATAACTTAATTTTTGTATCCTGTATTACAGTATGGATGCGTTATCTGTCCGTTATCTACACTTGCCAATCCGCCATCTTGTTTACGCTGGATATGATCAATCGAAATTGAGTTTCTATGAATAAGACCATTGCATATTTTACACTTTGGTGCATTTTTTAATGCATCTTTTATATAAATTTCACTTTTTTTATCTGTATTAAAATCTGGCGAGGATGAATTTTTTTCTTGATCTATTGTACGAATAGTCAAATACTGAAAATCATTGCTAGATATAATCTCATTTATAAAATTGTCAATTGTTTTTCCAGTTTGTAAATTAATGACAATATTCTGGAATAATTTTGATACATCTTTATAGCTTTTTTGAACAGACTTATATTTTAGATAAATCTGCTGAATCAAATAATCATATTTAATGATGCATTCTTCAAACTGTTCTCTTACTTGAATGAAGTCATTGATTCTTTTTCTTTTATCCAGTTCCATTACAAAATCAACAACAGCAAGGAACGACACTGTTCTATATCGTCCATCTTTTGAGTAAAAGTATATAATTGGGTGTAAGCCTAAAGATGAGGAATGATTACTGTTTAATCTATATACAATCTTTTTGGTATTTTTTAAAATCTGCATTGTTGCTTCACCAATTACATCATCATTAATTTCCTTATTATTAAAATCTAAATGGTTAACAACATTCACAAAATCTAAGAGTAGCGGTAAAGTTTGAGATGAATAGAGTTTTCCTCCAACGGGTATGTCCAAAGTTTTGATCGGGGTCTGCAACTTAGGTGAAAAAAGTACCTCATTAATTTCCTTAGCTATTTCTTGTATCTGATGCTGTATTTCATCTGAAAAAGATGACCAATATTTATGACCTTTACCACTTCTAATAATTGCACGTGCTGCAATGCTATTAGGTTTTTTCCTGGATTCAAGGAGTTTTAACTCAGTTTTATCAATTGGTGCTGCTTGTTGATTAATCTTGAAGAATGAATTTTCTGCTTTAGTTGCATCACCTTCAACCCATTGAAGCTGAATTGCAGCGGCTGCAAGATTTTTTGCGTATTTAATAACTTCCGGTTTAACTTTATCAGGGTGTGTAATAGCCAGCTTGCAATCTTCGTATGAGCCGACTGTCTTGTTGACCAATTTTCGTGTTTCTTGAGCAACCTTTATTTGTTCATCAGAAATTACCCCATCATAGAAAAGCTTTGAAATTTTACCATCACCGTAATCATCATTTACCCAAGCAGATAAAGCACTCAGTCTATGGCTACCATCAATTACAAATAGATAGCCACCTGTGCTTCGCCACAAAATAATTGCTGGTATAAGATCACCCTCCATAAAACTTTTAATCAATTCACAAATTTTTAGCTTATCCCATTCGTTCGTTTCTCTTTGAAAATCTGGTTTTCGGATGTTTGTGAAGAAAAAAGAGTCTGTTTTGATGTCTTCAATAGAAATTGTTTCTTTCTTCTTTCCTGGATTAATATTTTCTTGTACTTCAAAATCTTCTCGTTGAATTAGAGCATCTAGATTAACTTTTGCCATGAAGTTTTCCCCTGTATTGATACTGTATACTCTTTAACTAGTAAGTATAACTCCATCTCATCAGGAAGTAGCAAGTAAGACTGAGCATTATAGCCGAAGCATAAATTAGAAAATTGGTGTAATTAAGCGTTAAAACTATTATTTTAAATTTTTCCAGTCAAGAGCCGTATTTCGCCCTGAACTAACAACTAAGCATTCAAAACTGAGGATTTAAGCCAAATTAACACACCTACACTAAAGACAGAAAACAAAAGCGTAAGGTTATAATTATGCCTCAGACCCTAGAACGCCAACCTACGGCTTATACATTCAAACCTCTAATCAACAGCAAATCGCCTTTCCTCTCAAGCACACTGAAGTGCAAGCCAAACATCTTACGGCTGAAAGTCATCTAAAGCATTGATAATCCCTTCACTACTACCCTAGAAGCTTTTTACATCTAATCCCGACCCAATGAAGTCGCTGTAGATGATATGCTGATTGGCATGGCGATCGCTCCTAATTGAGCAACCTCCGCAAATGCTCACGAGTCCGGTTCTACTGACAGTGTTGTTTAGGTAATTTATTTTTTCTTTGAAAACCCTTGCTTACCCAGCCAAAAAAAGCTATCTCTGAATGCAAGTTGGTATCATTGTGCAAAACTACCCTAATCTGGTAGCGATCGAGTTACGATCTTGTCACACCCTTTTTTGATTTGAGAAGTCCTATTCCAGAATTTTCTGGTTAAAATAGTATATCTGTTCTACTCAAGCTCCGAAACCAACACTCCTTAAAACCATATATTTAGATTAGAGGCATTAGAGGCAGAAATGGCTATCAACACCGATACTTCCGGCAAGCAAAAAGCACTGACTATGGTGCTAAACCAGATTGAGCGCAGCTTTGGTAAAGGGGCAATCATGCGCCTGGGCGATGCTACCCGGATGCGGGTGGAAACGATTTCCAGTGGAGCGCTTACCCTAGATTTAGCATTGGGTGGTGGTTTACCCAAGGGGCGGGTAATTGAAATTTATGGGCCGGAAAGTTCCGGTAAAACCACAGTAGCGCTACATGCGCTCGCCGAAGTGCAAAGAAATGGCGGTATTGCTGCCTTTGTTGATGCAGAACACGCCCTTGATCCTACTTATGCTGCGGCATTGGGTGTAGATATTGACAACTTGCTGATTTCTCAACCTGACACTGGCGAATCAGCTTTGGAAATTGTTGATCAGCTTGTGCGCTCTGCTGCGGTTGATATTGTAGTAATTGACTCAGTAGCAGCACTGGTTCCCCGTGCTGAAATTGAAGGCGATATGGGTGATATTCACGTTGGTTTGCAAGCGCGGTTGATGAGCCAAGCCCTGCGTAAAATTACGGGCAACATTGGTAAATCTGGTTGTACAGTAATTTTCATTAACCAGTTGCGGCAAAAAATCGGTGTTACCTACGGTAGTCCAGAAACTACTACTGGAGGTAATGCATTGAAATTTTACGCTTCGGTGCGCTTGGATATTCGTCGAATTCAAACCTTGAAGAAAGGTACAGATGAATTTGGTAATCGCGTTAAAGTCAAAGTCGCCAAAAATAAAGTAGCGCCGCCCTTCAGAATAGCGGAATTTGACATTATTTTTGGTAAAGGGATTTCTACCTTGGGTTGTATTGTAGACTTGGCAGAAGAAACTTCCATTATTGTCCGCAAGGGGGCTTGGTATAGTTACAATGGCGATAATATCTCCCAAGGACGAGACAACGCCATTAAGTATCTAGAAGAAAAGCCGGAATTTGCTGAAGAAATTAAGAAACTGGTACGGGAAAAGCTAGATAAAGGCGCTGTTGTTTCTGCTAACTCTGTAGCTAAAGCCAGTGAAGAAGATGAAGAGGAAGAAGTTGATTTAGAACCAGAAGAATAAGGAATGTGGATTTATTAATCTGCAACTGCTAATAGATGGTGCGTTATTAAGAGATATAACGCACCTTATTTTTTCCAAAAATCGAGATTTGAGCATTGTTATACCAATTTGAAAAAAGAAGGCGACAAATAGACCATTTGTAGAGACGCGATGAATCGCGTCTTTACCCAAGGATGTGTTGCAATCATTAATTTAATTGGTATTAAATACAAGAATGTTTGATATGTAAGTCTTACCCAATGATTTTTTGGGAATCAGTTCTCTAATGTAATTCCGCAGGAAATATGATTTTATTTAACTGCTTGCCCACTGGACAATGCCATTAGAAAAAGAGTCAATCAATTTTTCTAAAGCTTTAATTTCATTTGATTTCAAAGCTTTTGACTTCAACAAATTTTGTATTTGCTTTTCTAAATCTGGAGTTAACTTTTTAGTTTGAATAATTTCTTGAACAAATGTATCCAGTGTTAAAGATTGATAAAGCTCGTGAACTTGAGCGGCAACTCCCTGAGTACTAAAGCGGGACTGAACCCAATTTTGTGCAGCATTACCATAGCTCTGTTTTAGAGTCGGATTTTTTAGCAGACTATGAATAGCGATCGCTAATGCCTTAGAATCACAGGGAGGAACTAAAAGTCCAGTTTCACCATGTACCACCGTATGCTGCAATCCTCCCACATTACTAGCAATTACAGGTGTTCCGGCTGCCATTGCTTCAATCGCAACTAAACCAAAAGGTTCGTAGTAACTCGGTACAACGCAGATATCCCCAGTGGCATAGTAAGCAGGTAACAGCGCTTGAGAAATTCGTCCCGCAAAAACTGTAACTGCTTTCAATCCCAGTTCGTTCACCAAAGTTTGAATGCGTTGCTGTTCTTGGAAGTCTGCTCCATTTTCGCGGCTACCACCAACTAGATAGAGTTGAAATGAATCAGGCAAAGTGGCGCAGGCTTTTACTAGGGTTTCAACTCCCTTGCGGGGGTCAAAGCGTCCTACATACAAGATAATCTGAGAATCTGGAGCAATTCCTAACTGTTGGCGAGCAACTTCTTGACTTACAGAACCAAAGTGTTCGGTATCAATTCCACAGGGAATAACTTTAATACGTCCATGTTGCGAAATTAACTGACGTAAGTCTTCTACTTCTTGAGGGCTAGTGGATATGACATAATCTGCTTGTTCTAAAATAGCCTTCTCCACACAATCACGAATTGCAGCAATCTGCGGCGGATTCTCCACATTGCGGTATTTAACTGCCCCTATAGAGTGATAGGTATGAACTTGAGGTAATCCCAATCGAGATTTAAGTTCCAATCCTACCCAACCAGAAAGCCAATAGTTAGTGTGAATCAAGGCATAGTTGCGCCCTGTTCGTTGTTGAAAATCCAGCCAAGCTTCTACAAATTCGGGTAGGTATTCAAATAAATTATTTCTAGAAATGAATTCTGCTGGCCCAGCATTTAGACGAAATTAAAATTTTCTTGTAGATTACACAAAAATGCATAAATAGGTTACTTGTAGTAAAACTTCTAATTTTACAAGTTACCTATCATCCAAAGAAACGTGTAAAAACCTTCTAGGAAACATAAACGAATCGCTTACACTTTGTTTTTTATTAGTTTGAGAGCATTCTGGAAGAGAATCAATTAATAACCGAATTGCTTCATTAATTGGTATTTGATGCTCTCTTGCATAAACTCTTAGCTTTCGATACTCATCGTTGGTAATAACAATATTAGAAATATTTACTGAAAAACGAGACATAAAAATATCCTTAAATTTTAAATAAACTTCCCAACGTACTTTTGTTCTGATATATTACGCTTGAAAAGTTGAAATATCGGTTAGGAATGGGGGAAAAATCGGTGATTAAAAAAGGTAATGCTATCTAACTAAATAAATTTCTATAGGATTCCTATTTGATTTTTGAAAAAATTCAGTACAACTTGAAGAGGCTTGTTGCCTATTCCCTACCCACGCAAATAATTTCATAAATCAAATCGAATTCCTATATATTAGGACTAGTTTTTTATTTTTGAAATTCACTTAGGCTATGTTAGCGATAGCATAACGTAGCATTCTAATACCAATTTTGTATGAAGCTGCATAGAATTAGATCCCCCCTAGCCCCCCTT
>NZ_JBDNJQ010000217.1:0-11990 GCF_051172895.1 Nostoc sp. CALU 1950
CCCTCCTTTGAACGTTTTACTTTTATTTTACTCTGCCTAGAGTCATGGAAGAGGGCTAATCTGCGACTTCGACTACCAGTTTCTCCACCAGTTGGCGCCATAACTACTAATTCACCTGATGCGGTGCGCTCTAGTTTAGCATCAGGGTTGACTTCACATAGCTGGTAAAACTGCTCAGAAGTGAGATGGATTAATGGTTCTAGGTTCAGGGTAATAGCAGTCATCTTGCAGCTTCTCCCGTCTTGATTATTACTATTATGGTTAACCTGTTACCAGATTGGAAGCCAACCTTCCCTAAGTGCGGCTGCAAAGTATCTGTGAGCATGGGTTTCACTTTCAAAACCATACTTTGCACAATGACTGTCAACTTTCGCTAAATTGGAAAAAGGAAAACTCAAGGAAATCTTAAATGTCAGCACAATTGTTACTGGTGGATGATGAACCAGGGATACGGGAAGCCGTGAAAGACTATTTGCAAGAGAGCGGTTTCAGCGTTCAAGTCGCCAGTAACGCCCTTGAAGGTTGGGAATGGATGCAAATGAATACACCTGACTTAGTGATTTCCGATGTGATGATGCCCCAGGTGGATGGCTATCAGTTCTTGAAGCAACTGCGAGAAGACGCCCGCTTCCAAGCGCTCCCAGTAGTGTTTTTAACTGCTAAAGGTATGACAGGCGATCGCATTCAAGGATATCACGCTGGTGTTGATGCCTATCTTCCCAAACCCTTTGATCCAGATGAGTTAGTCGCCATAGTCGAAAATTTGCTAGCCCGCCGCGCTGCTAAGACTGCAAGTACAGGAGATGACTCTGAAACCCCCGACCTTGCTGAACTAGCCAATCAGATTGCCCAAATTAAGGCATTGTTAACCCAAAGAAATGCCATTTCCCAATCGCCAGCCCCTTTCAAAATTGATTTGACTCCCAGAGAACAAAGTGTTTTGAACTTGGTCGCCGAAGGGTTGATGAACAAAGAAATCGCCCGTCGCTTAGAAACCAGCGTCCGCAATGTGGAAAAATACGTCAGCCGTTTATTTAGTAAAACCGGTACCAATAGCCGTACAGAGTTAGTTCGTTTTGCTCTAGAACACGGCTTGGCTAAATAGGTATTGGGAATTGGGCAATTCAATTTTGGATTTTGGATTTTAGATTTTGGATTATTCAATCTAAAATCCAAAATCTAAAATCTAAAATTCTTGCTACCTTATCTCCCTCTACTGCTGGGTAATTGGTAATAGGTAACTGGCTGCTAAACCATAACCTATTACCAGTAAGATTTGAAGAAGAATTCAGAAGTCAGAATTCAGGAGTCAGAATAAAGACGCTCGTTCGCCCTTGGCGTCTCCCCTTGGGAGAAGACTCGCTTTCCGCGTCGCTATCCGCCAGTCATACAGAAAACATTGCTGAATTCTGACTCCTGACTCCTGAATTCTGTTCGATAAAACATAAGTATTTCAGCAAACTAGGCACTTAGCTCAAGCAAAAAGCTAAAAGAAAGGTTATTTATTTTTACTTTGGTCTTTTAGGTTTTCATTTGATTCGCGCCTGTTGTCCAATTCCCCATCTGTAAAGACACAGGGTTTTATTCTTCCTGCAATGTTTTTATAAAAACTCGGTAAAATGCACCCGGCTGAATTTGCTCTCAGATTCTACCAGTACCCTTTGCTACAAAGTTTTTAATAGCGGAAACTGTTCCTGGGACTTTGTGCTGCTAAATAAGACCTTCAAAAAGTAGAAACCACAATATTTTATGAATCCTACTTGCTGTTTAGTTTTTATGGCAACGGGGGTATGGGATCAACATTTGATTTGATGCCCAATTCACGTTTTTTCATTACTTAAATTACACCTTTAAGTTTGGGGATTTTCAGCAGCATTACGCAAGCGCATAAGCTGGCGTCGCATTTGAGGTGAGGCTTTAAACTCAGACACCTCCTGCGCTTTAACGGACGCTTGCAGCGTCTCTAGAAAGTCGTCAGAACCTTCGGTTAAAGCATCAAGTAGCACTTGTAATAGTTGCTCGCGATCGCTCAATAAACTCTTTTCCTCAATCAACCTGAATTTGAGATGGATTTCGCACTCATAAACACCTACTTCGAGATTATTTATCTGGCGTGGTAATGCTTTGGAGTTCATAGCTATTGAGATTCCTTTACTTGGTTGTCATGAGGGTAAGGAGGTAGATGTCCAGCAAAATTCTTTATATCTCTTTTGAATCCAAAGTGCTTGAATTAAGAATTTTTCTTCATCAATCACCTTTGTATTCCATTTCACTCTCCTGTGTTGTATTTTCAAGCTAGATTTTCAGTGTCTAAATTTTGACGTTTCTATGCCAGATGTAGCTTATGGTAAGCCATAACTATTATTCAGTTTTTAAGATTCTACACAATAAAGTTTCTGTAAGAAGTTGTTGAACCTTTTTAAAGGTTTTTACATCAACTTTATGTTAACGTCAACAAAAGTTTGACTTGTTACTTTAATTTTGGTGTTTATACGTAAGTAAAACCGCTTAATTTTTTGGAGTTTATTAAAGCCAGTAGTCGATGTAGCCCTATTCAGTGAAATTACTTGATGTACGTTTTTTGCAATAGAAAATTCAGGATAAATTGATGAGCATAATTATTGATTTAAAAACTTTTGTTCTCCATAAAAAAATGTACACAGATCAAATTATTCCTGCCAAGTGCTTTCCCCTACTGTCTTTTGGGCTGGATGAGTAAAAAAAAATTAGCAGGAGCTAAGATGATTACACCAAATAAAAATACTCAACCCAGTAATTTTTACAGAAAAATAATTGGACTACTGTCAGTACTGGCATTTAACTTTGTCTTCAAGTCATAACAGAAGTAGCACGCCAATCAGTACAGGTGATATTTTTACTTATGCCTATTCAATATACCCTTTTGAAATTGTGTTCAAAGCTTGTAAATTGAGAGCATTCAAGCGCTGAATATAGCGTCTACAATAATTTCAGTGTAATTCACCCAAATCTTACACCCTTTTATGGATAACCCGATGCTGCTCAAGTCCACAACCCGGCATGTCCGCATTTTTGCAGGCGAGATTGACCGGGATGGCGAACTGGTTCCCAGTCAACAAGTCTTAACGTTAGATATTGACCCAGATAACGAATTTAACTGGAATGAAGATGCGCTGCAAAAAGTTTATCGAAAATTTGATGAACTAGTAGAAGCATCTAGTGGCGCAGACCTCACCGACTATAACTTGCGCCGCGTAGGGTCAGACTTAGAGCATTATCTGCGATCGCTCCTGCAAATCGGCGAGATCAGCTACAATCTTTCTGCCCGTGTCACCAACTACAGCATGGGAGTCCCCCAAGTTGCCATTGACGACAAACAATAAGCAAATGAGTTGATGGCAGGCTGGCTGAACCTTTCTAACAATTCAGTTCATCTGCAAAAGTCCATCAAAAACCTAACCCCCTAACCCTCTTCCCGACGTGGAAAGGGGGAAAATCCCAAGTCTCTCTCCTACCAGGGGAGAGATTTAGAGAATTTAGAGAGAGATTTTCTTGATTCGTCAGGTACTTTTGCCCAAATTATATTTGCTATTCTTAATTCTTAATTAAAGTTAATTGTTGCTATCCTACTTATAAACTAAATAAATACCAACATTATCTGCTTCTTGATGATGGGGTAATTCAATAAAAGCAAATAGCACAGTTATGCTTGGGTTATGCTTTGGGAACAGGGTTGGAGTTAGTTGCTTTGGCGATGAAGAGTCACAGGGCAATAAAAGCTATGATGAGGCTGTAGGGTTGAGTTGGGAGCGTATTCTTTGGATAAGTAAGTATTAGCACCTGCTGATATCCGCCAGCTAAAATCATCATCTAAAGTCTGGGTATGTCAAGTTTAAGAAAGATGAGCGGTCTAGATTGTCCCTACTAATGTTATTAAAGAAATTGCCAATCGCTGATCGGTGCGAAAACTATGGAAAATGACGCGGCAACGCTCTACTGTCCAAACGAAAATTGTCAGGCTGCCAACCCCCTGACTCATAAGTTTTGCCAGCGATGTTCCACGCCTCTACCCAAAAATTACCTCTGGGCTGTGGTAGATGGCCCAAGTGTGGGTAGCCCTGGAGAAATATTAGCCGATCGCTATTTAGTCGTTGATAAATTTCTTCTTTTAGATACAAAGCCTGGTTTATTATCGCTAACGCCTGAGTTAGATAATTTACAGCCTCTAAGAGCTTACCTGAGACTCATTCCCTACCGTTTACACGTACCGCAGGTATATGGAGTGCTTTTTCTAACTAATGGGTCGTCCCATCGAGAAATATTACTCCTAGAAAAACCGCCACTATTAGTAGATGACACTCTCCAACAAGTGCATTTGGGCAGCGAGTTAACCACCGCTTGGCATGATGCTACATCGATGCGCCAACTGAATTGGTTATGGCAAATAGCTCATCTGTGGCAACCTCTTGTGAGTGAAGGTGTTGCCTCTAGCTTACTTGACTCATCTGTATTACGGGTAGAAGGATCATTAGTACGTTTGTTGGATTTGCGTTTCGACACCGAAATATCACCAGAATTGCCCCAATTAGGTGAATTTTGGCAGCAGTTGGTCAAGAATGCCAAACCAGCCATAACTGAATTTGTCAATCGCATCAGCCTTTCCTTAATTCAGGGAAAGATTAACTCAACCGATCAATTAATCGGAGTTTTAGATCAGGGACTAGCACAATTAGGGCGATCGCAAACACCCACGATCAAAATTATCACCAAAACCGACACTGGCCCAAGTCGCCAACGGAACGAAGATGCCTGTAGCCCTCTTAGTGGGACTCTGGTGAGCAAACCACCCCAGCCAACAGCTTTAGCAATTGTCTGTGATGGCATCGGTGGACACGAGGGTGGCAATGTTGCCTCAAATTTAGCCATTGAAACGATCCAGCAGCAGGTACAGCAACTCACAAAAGTTCCCTACGATCACATAGACCCCTCACTGCTGCTGAATGACCTAGACAAGGCAGTGGCAATGGCCAATGACAAAATTAGTCAGCGCAATGACGTTGAAAATCGCCAAGGGCGTCAACGCATGGGCACGACTTTAGTCATGGCATTGCCTGTTGCTCACGAAATGTACATCACCCACGTTGGTGATAGTCGTGCTTACTGGATTACACGTCACGGCTGTTATCAAGTTACCCTTGATGATGATGTTGCCTCCCGCGAAGTGCGGCTAGGTTATGCCATCTACCGCGAAGCCATACAACAAAATTCTGCTGGCTCCCTTGTCCAAGCTTTGGGCATGGGGCCGAGTACTGCATTGCATCCCACATCGGCACGTTTTATGCTCGATGAAGATGCTATTTTTCTACTCACATCCGATGGTTTGAGTGATTTTGATCGGGTTGAGGAGTACTGGGAAACAGAAATCTTGCCGATTCTATTTGGGGAAGCAAATATAGTAACTGTTGCGGATAGATTAGTCGAAATCGCTAATACGAAAAATGGACACGATAATGTCACCATCGCTTTAGTCCACTATCAAGTTCAATACTGGGAACCAGAAATCACCATCCAAGCAGTGATACCAGAGAGTTATTCTGCCAAAACTGTTGATTTTGCTTCCAGAAAGCCTGATGCAACACTTTTAGGTGGCCCAAACCACAAAACTCAGGTCATTCCCGATACTGAGCCTGCCAAAACGCGCAGTTTACCGCTACAGTGGATAGTTCCATTAATATTTGTGTTAGCAGCAGGTGCTCTAGGATTGTTCGTCAAGCAATTGCGATCGCCATCAGGAGCCTCTCCAGTTTTTTCCAATCCATTACAAACTCAAAACCCTGCCATCGAAGCGACACCCGAAACGCGATCGCTTGCGAAACTTTCTCCTGGTTGGGTAATTAAAACCAACAATGACATCTCCTTGGGAAACAACCAATCACTTCCTCGTGGGACTTTTTTAGAAGTTATTCAGAGAAAATCAAATCCCCAAAGTACTCCTGGGAATTTTTCAGTGTTTATGAAAGTCTGTGCCAATAAAAGCACACAAGCTCCAGCTAGTACTAATAACCCAGCACCAACTCCCTCAGTTCCAGCAAATTCAAAACCTTTACCAGCAACAGTATTACTAGACTCCTCCCAACTGAACCGTTTTGGCGTCTCTGTTTTACAATCAGACGCACCAAGTCCATGTAAAACCGTCACACAACCACCAGATCCAGCTACTCAATCACCTAACAACAGTCCAACTTAATCAAATACTCGATAAACTGGTAAAAACCTGAAATAATAACAGGTAACAATCAGAGTAAAAACTTACAAGGTCAAAAAAGTAGAAAATTTTCACCTTGGAGAATTGTTATCAAAACAGAATTCAGGAGTCAGGAGTCAGGAGTCAGGAGTCAGAATTCAGAATGAATTATGTACGACTGGTAGATAAATAACCGAGTTTAAGACCCCACCATATTTCTAATTTGGTGCAAAACAATTAATATCGGGTTTAAATCTCCCACTCATTTATTCTGAATTCTGTTAGCGGTAGCGGGGCGTTTAGCCCATTCTGCCTTCTGAATTCTTCTTCTATTGAAATTATTTTTGTAGCTTTTAGTTTAATGAATCCATGCCATCCCTGAATTTGGCGATCGCCCGTCTCCTAAATACTGGCACTGACAACTTCGCCATTTGGGTGGTCAAGGCTCCCTATCCCAGTGGCTACGTTTTACGTGACTGTGTATGGCCTGTTGAACTCACCCAGGTTTGGCAAGAATGGCAGCAGATGTTTGCTGGTCACGATCGCCTAGATATCTCCCCCAACCCAACATCTCAAAAAGCCAACCCATTCCCCATAGATTGGATTTCCCCCCCTTCAGGTCAGACTACTGGCCCCTACAGCAGTCGTCTGATGCAATACTTGGGAATGAATTTATGGCGCTGGGTATTCGACGGGCAAATTCTTGGGAGTCTAGAACGCAGCCGTGGTATTGCTATGGGTCAGCATACACGTTTGCGCTTTCGACTAGAAATTCGCGACCCGGATCTCATTGCTTTCCCTTGGGAAATTATGCAACGTGAGCCGGGTCAATCGGCTATGTCTCTTTCCCAAGATTTGCTATTTAGTCGCACCAGCAGTGAAGTTGACGCCTTACCGTATTTGCGAACTGACCAAGCTTTAAGTATCCTGCTGGTTTTAGGTCATGATAACAAGAAGCTGCAACTGGAACAAGAAGCTGCTATATTACAGCAAATTCTTGTAGATACGCCTGGTAATTCCCAAAGATATGCACCTTGTGTAGTGAATCAACTCATCCAACCAACTCCACAACAGTTGATTGATCAATTAGAAACCAAAGCATACAATGTTTTCTTTTACGCTGGACATGGTTTGCCAGACCCAGATGGTGGGTTACTGTTTTTGCGACAAGACATGCCCCTCAATGGAATAGAATTGGCGCAAGTATTGACCCGTACAGGTGTGAAACTAGCTGTTTTCAACGCCTGTTGGGGCGCACAACCAGCTGCGATCAATCATCAAGCTATTCCTGCCAGCAGTTTAGCAGAAGTACTGATTCGTCATGGAGTGCCTGCGGTTTTGGGGATGCGCGATGAAATCGCTGACCACGAAAGCCACAGTTTTATTCAAGCCTTTACCGAAGCTTTGCGATCGCACAAGCCAATTGATGAAGCCGTAGCACAGGCTAGGCAAGAGTTGTTAACACTGTATAAATTTAATCAACCTGCTTGGACTTTGCCTGTTCTCTACCTGCATCCAGATTTTAATGGTGAACTGATTAAGAATCTGGATGAAGGTATTACGGAACTACCAGATACAGCTATTCCTGATATAGGTTCCCCGCTTCCGACTGCAAGTTTGCGATCGCTCACCCCAAAAGGTAAAACCTGGCTACTACGTAATGGAGTCACCCGGATCGGCCGCACGAAAGACAATGATATTGTCATCCCCGAACCATCTGTATCCAAACGCCATGCCGAAATCTTTTGCCGCAATACTCTTACTGATGCTACATTGGTGCGAACTTATTACTTGCAAGATTTTTCCACTTACGGAACAACCTGGTTTTTAGGGCCTAATGGCTGGCAACAAATCCTCCGAGAGGAAGTCCCATTGAAATCGGGAATGCAGGTAAAGTTTGGAAGTGCTAGAGGTGAAACCTGGGAGTTTGTAATTCAAGACTCCTAGCAGAGCTATTGCATAAATGGATTTTAATGTTAATCATCAGCTTTTAAAATCTGCTTTTTTTTAGAGAAAAAATCAACAGTTTTTGCGGAAATCTCCTCTGAGAAATTGTAGCTGTCAATACCACCAAATAATCGTGAGATCAGAAAAAATGGCTAATAAAATTAACGGCTCAGACACTTTCTCTTCTTTGCCATCTCAAGTAGATTTAGAGTTATTAGAAGCCTTACTTGAACCAGAGGATGCTAACTATCCCTGGAATCCAGGTGATGAAGAATCAGAAGCTTATTTTCAGGAACTAGAACAACAGTTCGAAATTGAAGATTTGCAGGGCGTTGAACTGATGAGGCGATCGCAAGATTTTTACAACCATCTAGATACACTTTGGTCTGGTATTACTTCTACGACAGACGACAATGACAACCTACAACAGGCAGTAGTACTGAATCTTCAAGAAACATTACGTACTACATTTTCCGCCTGTGTCCCCCAAGCATTGCTCAATACCATCGCCACCAAAGCCGCTGAAATATTTGCTGCTCGCCAATTAATGAGTGAGCAACTAGTGGAGTGCGTTCAGACAGTACTACCAACTTGGGGAACAGAGGATCTTTTAGTTTTGGCTCGTCCTTTTGCTTACGCTATGCGAAGTAGTGAATCACACAATACTGCATCTGTACTCAGTAATCTTAACAATAGCGAATGGGCAGCTTTATCAGAAGTAGAGAAAGCCAAGGTTAGTTTAGCGATCGCTTCTTACGCTTTTACTCAACTCAATAATTCTCAGTCTGAACTATGAATGGGGAATGGGGAATGGGGAATGGGCAAAAGAAAAAGCTAAAATTTTTATCATACGTTGTGTTCGCATAACCCAGGCTTTGCGTTCACTCTGTTTAGACGCGTCTCTTGCAAAGATGTTGGTTTGCACGATGGAGAGGGGGAAAGAAAGAGTCGCAAGTCAAGACTTTTGCAGCAGTTCTAATGATTTTTATTTTCGTAGGTATAATTACTCCATTCTAAATTTAACAGTACGCTAATTTTCAAACTACGCCATCTATCCCAAGAGGTAAATATTCAAGCATTGGGCATTGGTTATTCCTCTTGTCCCCCTTATCTCCCTTATCCCCCTCATCTCCCCCTCTCTATTTGGGACCTAGAAATCGGGTAGCAAAATTTTGCGATCGCGTCGGTGACAGCGCCCGTGCCTTGAGAATTGCTGCCATCAAAAAGGCATAAGATAACACACCAACAACTACCAACAGCAAAGCATTGATTGATCCTGTAGCATTCCACAGAGCGTGGAGCGCAGAGGCACTAAGATAACCAATAGAAAGTATTTGCCAACTTCTACTGGGTTTAAGAACAGCCAACCCGATAAAATAACCCAGATAGCCACTATAAGCCATGTGTCCAGCTACAGAGCCTAAAATTCGCGGAATTAGCAGTTGTAAACCCGCGAGTTGACCAGCAGCGCCTATACCCACCTGTGCAGTGACATTTTGAGTGATATCTGGCACATACTGTCCGAGGGTTTCCAAGAGAGTAAAGCCCACAGCAGAAGCAGTTCCCAAGAGAATACCATCTAGAGGTTCCAAGACCCCAATCCGTTCTCGCCAAGGTGAAGGTAATCCACTGCCGATAAAATATGCGCCGATTACAGGTAATGCCTTGAGTAATTCCTCCATCAACCCAGCGCCAAAAAACATCCGTACCAACAACTCTGTGAAAGTAATAGATTCTTGGGGTGAGGGCAAGTTTCCAGGAAGAATGCCGCGAAACACGAAGATAAATAGATCCAACACCGGACTTATTAAAATCAGTGTCGTACTTAATGCCGCAGCCATTAGCACCCACCAAGGTTTCTGTTTGCCACAAAGTTGGTAAACAAAATAGTAGGCAGCGAAGGCGATGTAAGTTGCGACGATCACTTGATTATCTTGGGGGCGACCGACTGTAGCAAACATCAGCACCACAAAGATTACGGTCAGTATTCCCGGTACAAGATAAGCCTTACTAGTTAAATCTTTACCAGTGGAAATAATCGGAAAAAGTTGGGTGAAGCTAACAGAATCTGGCTGCTTTAATTGTGTGTGACCGTGGTAGTTTGTCGCCGAAGGCAGTGGTGTAACTTGGTTCACTGTCGTCGCCGGGGTGAGTAAGGTATACTCGTACTCAAAAACGTATTGCGGCCCATCAGCACCTAGAGAAATGCGATCGCCTGGGTGCAATTCTTGACATTCATACAAGCGCTGTCCATTCAAATAAGTGCCATTGGCACTATTCAAGTCACAAAGCACCCAGCTAAATTTGCTATCTGGGGATAGAGAGAGGGGACGAACCACTGCATGACGACGAGATACCATTCGGTACATCATGGCATCCAAGACAACTTGGCAGCTGGGGTCGCGTCCAATTACCATTTCTTTACTGGGGGGCAGGGAGTAGCGAGATTCTGATCCAGAAGCTGCCCCATTACCAGACACTAGCCGCAGAAATGCATTATGTCTTGCGTTTTTGCCTGTCATCGATAAGAAGTGCGTTTCTAAACTAATTCTTCACATAATTTGGCAGCAGGACTAACCTTAGCCACATTAACAGCAGCATTGCTAAATCCACTATAGCTTCACTTACTGCTAAGAAATTTAAAATTCTAGAAGCAAAATTTCAAATTGTTTCACCTAATGTAAATAAGTATTCCATTTACTGAGAGTTTGTCCTAAAGGTGGCTTGTCAGGTGGATAAATCAGATTGTATTGGTGCTTTACTTTTGACATCCTAGCTGCAAATTCCACCCACGGCAATTTATTAAAAAATAGTAGTTTTTACTGCATTTAGTTCCATTCCAAAAATATATAATTTTCAGTCGTCTGTTGTGAATAAGTAAGGTCTTCTCCCTACGCGAACAGCGTCTCGTAGAGAAGGGGAGACGCTTTAGGGCATAGCGCAGCGTAATGCCACTGATAATTTACACAACTCAGCACTCAGCACTCTTCATACAACTGTAGTCAGTTCTGGGTGTTCAATCTTAGTTCCAAGTACTTTGAGGAATTCTGCCAGCCAACGGGGGTGAGCAGGCCAAGCTGGTGCTGTTACCAAGTTCCCGTCCACTATTGCCTCATCAACAGGGATATCGACGTAAATTCCTCCAGCACTCTTAACATCTGGACTACAAGCAGGATAACCCGTACATTTTTTACCTTGCAATACATCAGCAGCTGCCAATAACTGCAAGCCGTGGCAGATGGCAGCAATCGGTTTATTTGTTTGGGCAAAGTGACGGGTGATTTCTAGCACCTGCTGATTTAGGCGGATATATTCTGGTGCCCGTCCTCCGGGAATGACTAAGGCATCATAGGTTACGGCTTCGACTTCTGCAAAGGTAGCATTCAAAGTGAAATTGTGACCAGGTTTTTCGCTGTAAGTCTGGTCTCCTTCAAAGTCGTGAATTGCTGTCCGCACCTTGTCGCCAGCTTTTTTGTCTGGGCAAACTGCATGGACAGTGTGTCCCACCATTTGCAATGCCTGAAAAGGAACCATCACTTCATAGTCTTCTACATAGTCGCCAATCAGCATCAAAAGTTTTTTTGCAGCCATATTTTTGTTACCCTCACCTATTAGTCAATAGTCAATAGTATAAAGTCAATAGTTAATAGTTGTTTCTCACCGTTATACATAACGAGAGTGCTATTGCTCAGGCTCATTCATGCTTTGGATGGAGAGCTTTTGTTAGCAATGCTTCAAAGAACATCTTATTCTATCGGGCAAAGCAAGAGACGCGATAAATCGCCGTCTCTACAAAGGACTGATTATTGTAAAGACGGCG
>NZ_JBDNJQ010000218.1:0-11821 GCF_051172895.1 Nostoc sp. CALU 1950
GGTATTGCAGGTTGGTGAGTTGGCCAATTTCCGCTGGCAGACTGCTCAGTTGATTCCAGCCGAGGTCGAGAGATTGCAGGTTGGTGAGTTGGCCAATTTCCGCTGGCAGACTGCTCAGTCGATTACTGCTGAGGTCGAGGGATTGCAGGTTGGTGAGTTGGCCAATTTCCGCTGGCAGACTGCTCAGTTGATTACCGATGAGGTGGAGGGATCGCAGGTTGGTGAGTTGGCCAATTTCCGGTGGCAGTGTTGTTAAGCCTTTGCCAGAAAGGTGTAATTGTGTCTTCTTATCTCTGACAGCTTTTTTAATAATTTGCAGCAGTTCTTCGTTAATCATTTCGGGTTTTACAAAGGCAATGCTTGACGATGATTTGCTGCTTGGACGCGCAGCAGAGAAATTGAGCTAATTAATAATGTAGCCTGTATCAAGGATTGGATTGTGGCGATCGCAGGTTCCTACACTTCTAGACTCAACCTCAAAACCTCACCATTCCACCTTTGAACACCAACTGTCGAGCAAAAAGGGCGATCGCTCCACCTTTAAACACCAACTGTCGTGGAGCGACTGGCGTGGGTTAGGGGGGATCAATAAGTGCCTAAAATCACAGCCAAACACTTTTAAAACATCCTCTTAATAAATGCTTGTGTTGTGAAGGTAATTTTCTCTGGTGATATACTCAACATCTAAGTATGATGCCGAGCAAAAAATCTTTGTTCAGAACATTTAGAAGATGGGAACTCTAGCTAATAAGCTTAATTACAGTATCCCATCCAACGTTGCTAATGATGTCCCATCCTGCTCATCCCACTTTGGGCCAATCTTCTTACCCTCGCTTGACTAGAAGCCTAAGTGCTATTGAAAGTTGGGGCTTTGGTTTGACAGCTCATATTTCTTGGACAGCATTGGTTCCAGCAATTCATTTTGCTCTCGGTTCCCAAGCTATTTTTGTCTGGATACCTGCGGTGATTTTTGGAATGCTGCTCAACTATCAAGTAAAACGCTTGGGTATGCATTTTATAAATGTGGCAGGAGGAACACCTAACTATGCTAGTAAGCTACTGCAACACTACCCAGGACTTGCTAGCTATGCAGCAATTGGATACCTTCTCAATTGGGTTTCTTACTTAGCAGTTAATACAATCGTACTTAAAGACTTAATTAAGGTGAATTTAGAAGCGCTGGGTATTGCCTGTCCAGAAATACTTCTGGAGATTAGCTTTACACTGTTGCCGTTTATCGTCGCCTTTAGTGGTACTCGCGCCCTGAGTATTTTACATTTGTTTTTTGTAATTCCAGCCTTTGGACTGTTAATGACTTTCTGCGTCCAAGGACTGTGTTGGTTAGCCTTTTCTCCCGCTAGTCCTGGTTTTTTTCCTAGCAATTGGCAACCTTTGAGCTTCGTCGATTGGGCAAAGTGGTTCTTTTTCGTCACCTATGCAACTTACAGCTGTGAAACTGCTTCTTCTTTTGTTGCCGATAGCCGCCACCCCACCCAGACGCTACGCTTTCTAGACGTTGCCGCTTGGATGATGCCACCCATCTTTTTAGGAGGGTCTTGGGTGGTGATGCGGTTAGCAACAAATCCCAACCTTCAAGACAATGCTTTCTTGAATCTTGTGGCGGCTTCCCAGCCCTTTTGGGGAAGATTTGCTGGTGTAAGTGTTTCCTTCTTGCTAGTAGCTGCAAGTCTTTTAGGTTCGGCAACGGTGGTTTCTAATTGCCCGCGAATTTTGTATCAATTGGCTTTAGATAAACACATCTCACCAGTATTTTCCGTTGTATCACGTCGGGGTGTGTTTGCCCCAGCATTGACATTGACATTGGTATTGTGCTTAATCTATCTGATTTGGGGGGATGTCGCGCGAATCGTTGCTGTTGGTAACGTCGGTTGGTTTGTCTCCTTTATGTTACTGCATCTAGGGCTTTGGCTCCGGCGCGATCGCTCGGAAGTTTTGTTCCCTCGCATATCTTTGGGTATTCTGCTAATAGAAGTTGTAGTGCTGTTGGTGGGTGGACTAGCCTGGGGTTGGCTCAACTTGCTTATTGGGTTATTATTTCCCATTGGTGTCATGGCAATAGATGCAGTGATTCGCCGGGTAAACTTCCCTCCGTTCCATCCCAGTTGGTGGATGCAGCGATATCGCACGCGTCCTGTGATAATTATCAAAGACTCAGTAATTCTTCAGGTGAGCATCCTGATTTTTTTATTGTGTAGCGCAGTGGCAATTGGCTGGTTATTTGGTGTCAAACTTAATCAAGTCGCAACTGCGGGGGGTGAAAATATATTTGTAGTGCTGCTAATGAGTGTCGCATTTGTGGGAGTTGCGATCGCTTGTTGGACAAGTTTACCTCAAGTGGTTGCGATCGCAGAAGCGCGAGAAGCTGCCGAACACCTGTTTACTGTCGCCCAGGATGGTATTTTAGTCGTAGATGATCAAGGCATTATCCAGCAAGCTAACCCAGCTACCGAATCTTTCTTTGGTGTCAACCCATCTGAGTTGCAGGGAAATCACCTCAACAAATGGCTACCCACATTAGTTTACTATCCAGACCAGTGGACAAAGCGTAGCGAACAAACCCTACTCGGCAATGGGAAAAACAGAACCTTGGAAGTTTCCATTTCAGATAGACCCCATCAAGATTTTCAGGAGTATGTCGTCATTCTCCACGACATTACCCAGCGTAAGCAAGCAGAGCAGATATTGCGATATTCAGAAGCACAATTGCGCCAAGAGGCAAAGCAGCTAGCATCTCAATTGGTGCAGAGTGAAAAAATGTCCAGTTTGGGGCAGTTAGTAGCAGGTGTAGCGCACGAAATCAACAACCCAGTCAACTTTATCTATGGCAATATCGCCCATGCCAATCAATATATCCAAGATTTACTAAGACTACTGCAACTATATCAGCAAAACTATCCTAATCCCGGAACGGAAATTCAAAGAGAAACAGAAGCCATCGACTTAGATTTTCTGATTGCAGACTTACCAAACTTGCTCACTTCTATGACAGTTGGTGCCGAACGAATCACAGAAATCGTCTTATCTCTGCGAAACTTTTCGCGGTTAGATGAAGCAGAAATGAAAGCTGTGAATATCCATGAAGGCATAGATAATACGTTGATGATTCTGGAACATCGCCTCAAACCTAAATCTAACTATCTAGCAATTGAGGTGATCAAAGAGTACGGTGACTTGCCATTAGTAGAATGTTATGCTGGACAACTGAATCAAGTATTTATGAATCTTCTCGCAAATGCGATCGATGCTTTAGAAGAGGCAGTAGAAAATGGTGAGTGGGGAATAGAGAAAGCAGCACTCTCTACTCCCCAAATTTATATTAATACTCAACTCACTAGCGACAATCAGGTAGTTATCCGCATTGGTGACAATGGTATAGGCATTCCAGAAAACGTACAAAAACATTTATTTGAGCCATTTTTTACTACTAAACCAGTTGGTAAAGGTACTGGATTAGGTTTATCTATTAGTTACCAAATTATCACTCAAAAACATCAGGGAAAATTACAATGTATTTCTACTCCTGGTGAGGGAACAGAATTTTTAATTGTAATTCCGTTAAACCAGTAAGCTATCAGAGTGTCTCAAACCCCTGAATTACATTGATTATAAGTTTCGATCCCTAAGAGGATGTTTGAAAAGTCCTATTGTCGATATCAAAAATTTTAGATCCCCCTAAATCCCCCTTAAAAAGGGGGACTTTGATTCCGGTTCCCCCCTTTTTAAGGGGGGTTAGGGGGGATCTAAAAGTGCCTAAAGTCACAGCTAAACACTTTTTAAACAACCTCTAATAGGGCTTTTGATGAATTGCAATTTTATTGAAAACAATGTTGGATCTATTCCTGTAAGTTTCAATCCCTAATAGGGATTTTGATGAATTGCAATGCAATCTTGTTTAATTTCTTGTTCCATTAGTTCAAAACCCTTTCAATCCCTAATAGGGATTTTGATGAATTGCAATAATCGCAGATTTACCACCAATGGAGCCATTTGATGACTTTCAATCCCTAATAGGGATTTTGATGAATTGCAATTTATCGAGTGTGCTTACATCATTTTCAGAGTAAACTTTCAATCCCTAATAGGGATTTTGATGAATTGCAATTACTCACAAACAGCCTAGTTTCACTAGTGTGTAACTTTCAATCCCTAATAGGGATTTTGATGAATTGCAATGAAGGTGCAGGGATTCACCCCTGCATAAATTTTCCTTTCAATCCCTAATAGGGATTTTGATGAATTGCAATATTAATTTAATGTACCGACCTTTTTTCATAGAATTTCTTTCAATCCCTAATAGGGATTTTGATGAATTGCAATCCAAAGTCGGTTAAGCCTGTAGAAAAGACTGATTGCCTTTCAATCCCTAATAGGGATTTTGATGAATTGCAATGCATTTTCACTTGGATTAATCCCATATCCAATACTCTTTCAATCCCTAATAGGGATTTTGATGAATTGCAATTGGTTACACTCTTGTTTGATACGATTCTTAAGGGACTTTCAATCCCTAATAGGGATTTTGATGAATTGCAATCGTTCTGTGTAGTATCTGATTCGTTGTCTACTAGCTTTCAATCCCTAATAGGGATTTTGATGAATTGCAATCCTACGGGTCTACGGTTGTCCCTAGATGCCATATCTTTCAATCCCTAATAGGGATTTTGATGAATTGCAATGGCACTCGGATTCATATCAAGAACCTTACGAAACTCTTTCAATCCCTAATAGGGATTTTGATGAATTGCAATCAGGAGTATGGGGATGACATAGCGGATTGGCTGGTCTTTCAATCCCTAATAGGGATTTTGATGAATTGCAATGTAATGCCTTTACCAGCGTCCACCATCTCGGCTTTCTTTCAATTCCTAATAGGGATTTTGATGAATTGCAATTTTTTCGTTTAAATACATAATTCCGTTTTTGTCACATGGACTTTCAATTCCTAATAGGGATTTTGATGAATTGCAATCATCGACAAATGGTCTTCGGTTGTTGGAACGGCTTCTTTCAATTCCTAATAGGGATTTTGATGAATTGCAATATATATTTTTCTACGTTGCGTTGAATCGCGATCTTTCAATTCCTAATAGGGATTTTGATGAATTGCAATTGAGGCGATCGCCCCTCCATGAATGACGTTATCTGCTTTCAATTCCTAATAGGGATTTTGATGAATTGCAATGAGTCCTGTGAAAACTTCAATTCTCAAATCAGCAACTTTCAATTCCTAATAGGGATTTTGATGAATTGCAATGCAGAGGGCAGAAGGCAGAAGGGAGGAGATAGCACCTTTCAATTCCTAATAGGGATTTTGATGAATTGCAATTTCAGTATCAAGATGGTTTATAAAATCCAAGAATACCTTTCAATTCCTAATAGGGATTTTGATGAATTGCAATAAGTGCAATGCTAATTCTGTTGCACTGTCCTCTAACTTTCAATTCCTAATAGGGATTTTGATGAATTGCAATAGCGGCAGCCCGAAAGCCAAGCTGTATTTAGTTTTCAAGGTGCGGTTGCGCGAATCTAGAGCAATAATAGCATTAGAGAATTCCTTTGGGAAGGGTATCGGGAAAGATTGAAGGCTGAAACCCAAGTTTTGTAAGCATTTTAGAGATTGCGCGGAT
Organism: Nostoc sp. CALU 1950; assembly: GCF_051172895.1. Taxonomy (NCBI): domain Bacteria; kingdom Bacillati; phylum Cyanobacteriota; class Cyanophyceae; order Nostocales; family Nostocaceae; genus Nostoc; species Nostoc sp. CALU 1950. The sequence goes on from NZ_JBDNJQ010000218.1 coordinate 5,649, forward strand.
AGCAATTGAGAAACAAGTGGGGTGAAATGCTTGCTGGCATTGAGATAGAAGCACTTTTTTGAGGCTGTAGAATTTCTACACCTACCTTTTCGCGCATTTGACATCTAGGAACCTAACCAGAAAGAAGATTAAAATCGCTGACCTGTAGTCACTTCAAATCTAAGTTCTCCTTGGTCGCTAATTCCAAAGTCGCCTCGAATCAGCCCAAAGGATGACTTGACACGCAATCCTAAGCCGTAACCAAAGCCACTTCCAGGTTTATCTCGCAACACTCCTGGTTCTCCTAGCACGGTTTCGCTAGACCCGAAATCGGAAGCGAAGTCAGTAAAGAGAACTCCGCCGATTGACTGAAAAATTGGGAACCGATATTCTACTGAAACTAAACCATAACTCCGACCACTGGCAATTTTTCCATAACCGTAACCCCTGACAGAATCCGGCCCACCAATATTAAAAGCATCAGCTGGTGGAAAGTTTCCAATAGTCGTGCCAATTTGTAAATTAATCGCCAACATTTCTGGATGGTCGGTTTGTCTACCATTACCGATCCAACTGACTGGTAAATAATGAATATAATCTCCCTGTAGGCGATTGCTGGAAATATTACCCAGTCCAATGGGAATCGCTTGTTCTGTGCTGAGGGTGAGAATTGATCCTTGAGTCGGATTGTCTCGGCGATCGCGTTGATCTCTGGATACAGCAAAGGATAATGTAAATAGGTCATCAATGCCAGTACCGCTCACAGATAAAGGACTCCCTAATCTATCGACCTGGGCAACGTTATATTCTTGATCGCGTAGGCTAATTCTGGTGTAATTAAAGCTTATTGCTGTATCCCACTCATCAAAAGATTGTAAAACTCCCACAGAACCGCCAAATCTTCCCTCGCGAACTTTGTCACCGTTAGATAATCTGATATCGTCGTTGAAGGTTCCCGATGTATTTCGATTCCGAAAACCTCTGATGCTGTAGCCTAAGCGGTTTGGTTCTTCAGGACGATAAAGACTAGTGAACTGACCATTAAACTGGACATCTTTACCGCTGATTTGCACAGTTGCATCTAATTTATCGTTAAGACCGCTAACATTTGCATCTTTATAACCCACCCGACCGTATAACCCAACATCGTCGTTATTACCGCCTCCTAAAATTAGAGAAGGGAAATTACGCTCTTTGATTTCATAAATGATATTAACGCTGGAAGAATCTTCTTCTCGATAAACATTGACTTCATTAAATGACTCTAATCTCCTTAATCGTTGCAAGTCTGCTGCTAGTAAATCTTCACGGAATACTTGACCAGGCTTGAGTTTCAGCAGACTAATGATAAAATTCTTTTGGGTACGTCCTTTAATCGGCTGACCTTTGTCATCGAGCAACTGATCTTTATTATTAATAAAACGAATCTGGATGTCTTTGACAATTCTCTGAGAAAACTCAACAGACTGGGCATCTACTGGAGTTGATCCTATATAATCACCATATTTGGCAGACCCTTGCTCTATCTTTAACGTCGGTTCTGGTAAAAGAACACTACCAGCGCCATCTTCAGTAGAAGATTGCAAGTCTGCAAGGGCCTGTGGATTTTCCCCACCCACTAACATTACTGCGATCGCAACTACAGTTATTTGAATACGCATAAATAAAGTTTTTTCATTACACCCTTTCTTCAGTAACTAATGTCAGACTAACCCATTCCCCTTTCTCGTTGTAGCTGCGAATCATCCGCTGGCGAAGGTTTGGCTGAATTAACCAACCCACTTCCAGAAAGAAAGGTTTACGTAACTGCACCTGGAGAGGTGAAGTTGCAGAAGCGCCATCTGGTAACAGTAATACTTGCACCTGCTTTTCTGGGTCTTGATCAAAGAGAACAATGGGGCCTTTGATGGTAGCAGTTGAGTTAATTGTACGTTCTGCAAAAGAAGTGCTTTGAATTAATCGCCCAGTCTCATCTAGTTGTAATTTTAAGGTTGTAGAGTAAGTATCAGGCGATCGCCAATCTGGATATATTGTCACTGCTTGACCTTGCCATTCTCCCAACAAGTCATTTATCTGCAAAGGTGGACGTTCTGCTGCTGGGGTTCCAGCTAGATGTTCTCGAATTAAGATTAATTCCTTTAGCTGACCAGTATTATCAAACAGTTGCACCAGACGCAAGCGGCGATTCTCATGAACTAAAGCAACTTCTGCGCCAAATTCGGAAAATGGGCCTAATTGAATTAAACCTTCAGAAAATGAACCATTTTCAAAAAATAGGAGACTTCGCCCCAGAGAACTATATTCTTTAACTAAATCATCTCGTCCCGAACGGCACAGAGTTAAGCGCACGGTTTGGTTATTGTTCAACCCTTCTAGGGAAAGGCGGCTAGGAGTATCATTCAGAAGTGTCCCTTGGGGAGAAAAATTGCTAAATGAACCTTCCCAAACACCGAGATTCTGCAAAAAACATTCCCATTGCGATTTTGTCATTTGTCATTAGTCCTTTGTCATTTGTCATTTGTTATTTGATTAGCTTTGTTAAGTTGATATGTATAGCGTCGATAAGCGTGAAGTACAATTTTGACCTCTCTCCAAACCTCTCTCCTAAAAGGAGAGAGGCTTTGAATTGTTCCCCCTTCCCGCTTCGGGAAGGGGGTTAGGGGGTTAGGTCTATTTGCATACCTGTACCTCACCGGATTGAAAATGACTATAGGTTTAATTTCATATTTGTTCAAGATAAAACTTCAGTTATTGTTTTAAAACTTTGAAAATTCCGAGTTCAAAGGACAAATGACCAATGACCAATGACCAATGACTATCCTTTAGCAAAACGTCGGACAGCAAATAAGCTCCCCATTAATCCTACAGCTGCACCGAAACTTAAAAGAATCAGGGGCAATAATAAAATTTCTGCTGGAGTGAGTTGCACTCTGTTGGTGATGACTTGGATAAACTCAGGTTGATTGACTAGCAACTTACCGAGAAATTGCTGAATTATAGAAATGAAGCTCCAAGCGATCGCACCACCAACTAAACCAAAAGCAATTCCTTGTAAAATAAACGGGAGGTAAATCCAAGCAGAAGTTGCTCCCACTAGTTGCATAATTTCAATTTCTTGGCGTCGCGCTGTGACAATCAGCCTAATTGTGGTGGTAGTGACTGCGATCGCTGTTAAAGTCAGAATAATTGTAATTGTTAAGGTAATCCAGTTCAGACCTTGGTGCAATTGGGCTATGCGTTTGACTGCTTCATCGACATACTGCACTGTCTCAACTCCTGGTAACTTAGCCAACTGCGTTGCTAAATTTGGCACAACTTCAGAATTACGCGCTTTCACCTTCATCTCATCAACTAGAGGATTCTCACCTAGCTGTTGGGTAGTACCCTCAATATCAGAAATTCTCATTTCCTTAACTAACTTAGTCCAAGCTTCCTCTTTGGTAATGGTTTGTATCGCCGCCACCTCTGACATTTTCGCGATCAGTGGCTCAATACTTTCCATTTGCGTATCCGGTTCGAGATAAACTGATACTTCTAGCTGGCTACCAAACTGATAGAGGAGTTTTTCGACTTGCCAAGAGGTTTGCAAACTCAAGCCGAATAAAAAGAGTAGCACCGTCACAGTACTTACAGCGGCCCAATTCATCCAACCTCCCCGCATTAAACCGAGGAAAGTTTCTTTGAGCAGATAGTCAAGTTTCGTGAGAGATTTAAGCACAGATTACCCCGGTCAATAATTCGTAATTCGTAATTCATAGTTCCCAATTCCCCATTCCCATTCCCCATTCCCCACTCCCAATTCCCCATTCCCAATTCCCTATTCCCCATTCCCCAGCTTGGTAGAATTAAGATAGTAGGAATTTTCACCCATCTAGCCATCTGAGACTCATGCCCTCTGAAATTGCTGTAGAGAAAAAAAAGTTAAAAAATCCACCTTTGGAGCTTCATTATTTAGGCGATCGCGTGCTGCGTCAAGCTGCAAAGCGGATTTCTAAAGTTGATGATGAACTTCGCCAAATAGTGCGCGAAATGCTGCAAACTATGTACAGCAAGGATGGCATTGGTTTGGCTGCGCCCCAAGTGGGAATTCACAAACAACTAATTGTCATCGACTTGGAACCAGAGAACGCAGCTAATCAGCCTTTGGTGTTGATTAACCCCACCATTAAACAAGTCAGCCGCGACATCTCTGTTGCCCAAGAAGGATGCTTGAGTATCCCTAACGTATATCTAGACGTGAAGCGCCCCGAACTCGTGGAAATTGCCTATAAAGACGAATACGGCCGTCCCCGGACATTAAAGGCAAATGACCTTTTGGGACGCTGCATTCAGCACGAGATGGATCACCTTAACGGCGTGGTATTTGTAGATCGTGTAGAAAACTCCTTGACTTTAGCCCAGGAGCTATCTAAGAATGGCTTCTCGTATCAAGCGGTGAAACCAATAGTATAGGGGGGCTAGCAGTGTATTTAACTCCAAAAAGCGGTTTATTTTTGGGTGGTTCTTGTGTAAGTGCGATCGCAGCTGTCGGTTCGATTTTTGAACTCAGTTACGGACAACCAGATTTTGGTGTCACAGCTACGGCAATTATTCTGGTATTGAGTATTCCACTCACAGGATTATTTTTTATTGCCGCAGTGAAGGACGCAAGGGCTAACATGAAATAAGCATCAGGTACATAAAAAAGGTAAAAGGATGAGGAAAAAGGCAAAATTCATTCTTTTACCTTTTATTTTTTCAATTTTTCTACGGCTCCCAAGGCTTTGAGAGTCTCTATCTGTGCCGATGTTAACCCTGTCACGCCAGTGATATTCATTCCTTCGTAGGGTCTATCGGCTCTGAGAGTTTTCAGGCGATCGCCTTTTGTCACATTCCAAAGTTGAATCGTCTCATCTTCACTGCCACTAGCGAGAATTTCACCGTCAGGACTAAAGGCTACTGAGCGGATCTGACTACTGTGTCCTGACAAGGTTTGCAGGCACTTACCTTCATTTACATCCCATAGCTTCACAGTTTGGTCTTCGCTACCACTCGCCAGAATTTGACCATCAGGACTGAAGACCACTGACCAAATCCATTTGGTATGCCCTCGGAAAATTTTGAGACACTTCCCTTCACGTACATCCCATAACTTCACAGTTTGGTCGTCACTGCCAGTTGCTAAAAATTGACCATCAGGACTGAAAGCTACTGACCAGATCCGACTGCTATCTCTCTGCAAAGTTTTCCAGCATTCACCAGTTTGCACGTCCCATAATTTTACAGTTTGGTCGTCGCTGCAACTCGCCAAGATTTTATCGTCGGGACTGAAGGCTAATGACCAAATCCATCTGCTGTGTGCTGGCAAGGTTTGGAGGCATTCACCAGTTTTCACATCCCATAACTTCACGATTTGCTCGTCACTGCCACTCGCCAGAATCTGCCCGTTGTGACTGAAGGCTACTGATCTGACCCAACTTTTATGTTCCGTCAAAGTTTTGAGACATTCACCAGTTTGCACATTCCATAACTTCACGGTTTGGTCATCACTACCACTCGCCAAAGTCTGACCATCGGGACTGAAAGCCACTGACCAAATCCATCTGGTATGTCCCTGTAAAGTTTTGAAGCATTTGCCAGTCTTGACATCCCATAACTTCACGGTTTTGTCTTCGCTACCACTGGCTAAGATCCTCCCAACCCCACTTTCCAAACTGGGTGAAGAGGGAATCGGACTAAAAGCTACTGACCAAATCCGACTACTATGTCCTGTTAAAGTTTTGCAGCATTTACCAGTTTGCACATCCCATAACTTTACAGTTTGGTCATCACTGCCACTAGCTATAATTTGACCATGAGGATGGAAGGCTACTGACCAAATCCGACTGCTATGTGCAGACAAAGTGTTAACACATTTACCAGTTTCTACATCCCATAACTTTACAGTTTGATCTTCATTACCACTAGCCAATATTTGACCATCAGGACTAAATGCTACTGAGCGTACCCAACTTTTATTTTCCTGTAAATTTTTGAAGCACTTACCAGTTTCTACATTCCATAACTTCACAGTTTGGTCTTCACTACCACTAGCTACAATTTGACCGTTGGGACTGAAGGCTATTGACCAGATCCAACTGGTATGTCCCTGGAAAGTTTTGAGACATTTAGCAGTTTGCACATCCCATAGCTTTACAGTGTGGTCTTCGCTACCA
>NZ_JBDNJQ010000219.1:0-11807 GCF_051172895.1 Nostoc sp. CALU 1950
CACGAATAATTTTCCCAAAAATTCCCGAAAAATGCACAAAGTCAACAGCCTAGGCAGAGCCTCTTTAAATACATTCCCAGCCTCAAGGCTGGGAACGAGATCGACACAAGCCTTTGGGCTTTTCTTCGTGCCATTCGGTTTTTAACCCACGGAGGTGGGTTTTGTCTGTATAGCCGTGACTTCCATTCGCCAGGGCTAGTAATCAATTAGACTTTTCAAACATCCTTTAACAAAAGTTAGGAGTTAGGATGCTCTAGGATCAACTTTTAATTGAAATTGTTAATTTTGAATTGTGAATTCGGAGCACAGTGACGTGACTTATGTGTATAGAATTTGGGCGGGAAATCTGCGGCAATCTTGACATTGCAGAATCGCGGGAGTGGTTAGTTACTAACGGTATTGGTGGTTACGCCTCTGGGACTGTGGCTGGTTTATTGACTCGCCGCTATCACGGACTGCTGGTAGCAGCATTGAAACCACCTTTGGGTCGTACCTTAATGGTGGCAAAACTAGATGAAACTGTCCTGTACGATACTCGCTCTTATTCTCTAGACACCAATCGTTGGGCTGATGGTATTGTCAGTCCCCAAGGTTATCAAAATATTGAACGTTTTTCTCTGGAAGGTACAATTCCTGTATGGCGTTTTGCTGTTGCCGATGCCTTATTAGAAAAACGCGTGTGGATGCAACAAGGTGCTAACACAACCTATATCCAATATACTCTCCGTCGTGCCACCCAACCGCTGAAGTTAACCCTCAAAGCAATGGTCAACTACCGCGATTATCACAGCGATACTCAAAGCAATGGTTGGCAGATGTCTGTAGAGGAGGTAGAACAGGGGATTTGTGTAACTGCGTATCCGGGTGCTGTACCACTATATCTACTAAGTGATTCACCTAAAGGCGATGCCTACGGCGGCAAGCTACGCAACGCTTCACGCCCTAGTGTATCTGTTGTCCACAATTGGTATCATGGTTTTGACTTAGCAGTTGAACGCTATCGGGGATTGAGAGATAGAGAAGATCACCTCCACGCCGCCACCTTTGAAGTTACACTGAATCCTGGAGAAGCGATGTCTACGACGGGCTGCACCTACGCATTTGTAGCCAGCACAGAAAAAGAACCAAATCTCAATGGTGAAGCTGCACTTAAGTTACGTCGCGCTCAAGAGCAGAAGTTAACAGGATTTTGGAAAACTAATCGACCTCTCAAGACTAAGGAATCACCTAGCTGGATCAACCATCTAGTACTAGCTGCTGACCAGTTTATTGTCGATCGCCCAGTACCAGAAGATCCCTACGGCAAAACCATCATCGCTGGTTATCACTGGTTTAGCGACTGGGGACGCGACACCATGATTAGTCTACCTGGTTTGACAATTTCCACTGGTCGCCCAGAGGTAGCACGCTCAATTCTTCGCACCTTTGCCAGATACGTAGACCAAGGAATGTTGCCAAATCGTTTTCCCGATGCGGGTGAGCAACCAGAATATAATACAGTCGATGCCACTCTCTGGTACTTTGAAGCAGTCCGCGCCTACTACAGCGCTACAGACGATGATACTTTGCTTGGTGAACTCTTTCCCATACTTGCAGACATCATTGATTGGCACTGTCGCGGTACACGTTACAACATTCACCTTGATGCAGCCGATGGTTTACTTTATGCAGGCGTTGCTGGTGTACAACTGACTTGGATGGATGCCAAAGTTGGTGATTGGGTAGTTACGCCCCGAATTGGCAAACCGATTGAAGTTAACGCCCTCTGGTATAATGCTTTACGGACAATGGCAAAATTTGCCCGTCAGCTTGGTAAACCACACCAAGAGTATGAGGCAATGGCAGACCGGGCAAAGTATAGATTTTCTCGCTTCTGGAATGACGAGACAGGTTATTGCTATGACGTTCTAGACAGTCCTGATGGTGATGATGCGTTGTTGCGTCCTAACCAAATCTTTGCTGTGTCATTACCAGAAAGTCCGCTCACACCTGCCCAGCAAAAGGGTGTGGTGGAAGCTTGCGGGCGATCGCTGCTGACTTCTCATGGGTTGCGATCGCGTAGCGTGTCTGAAAGACTCTCGCTAGCCCCAAACCATCCTCAATATCAAGGTAAATACGGTGGCAATCAGTATCAACGTGATGGAGCTTACCACCAAGGGACAGTTTGGGGTTGGTTGTTGGGGCCGTTCGTCTTAGCACACCTGCGCGTCTACAAAAACCCTGAGCAGGCTCGTCAATTTTTGGAACCAATGGCTAATCATCTGACTGCACACGGTGTTGGTAGTCTCAGCGAAATTTTTGATGGTGATGCTCCGATGACTCCACGGGGATGTATTGCTCAAGCGTGGACAGTAGCAGAGGTTTTGCGTGCTTGGTTGGCTACGGAGAGTTGATGCAGGGAATAAATCAGGACTTAAAGAGCGGTTTAATGGTTATGGTGCGATCGCATAAAACTCTATAATTGCTCACCACCAATATCTTGGTCTTCAATCTCCCTGGAAAATACGGAAATCATCACTTGAAGCCGATTTATAGTTTCTTGTGCTTGTAACTCTTGGGCAATATCTAATGCTTGCTGTAGGTGCCTTAATCCTTCAGCGGATCTATTTTGGGCTAGCAACAGTTGTCCCAGCAAGCCTAAAGTAGCAGGTTGGCTGTTTTTATGATTGATACTGCACTGAAATTCATATGCTTTTCGAGCAAGTTCAATTGCCTCTTCTATATTTCCTTGTTGAGCAGCAAAATTAGCTTGTTCATATAAGCAAACTGCCTCATTGTTCTTTACTGCGAAAATTATTTCCTGTAATTCGTCAATTCCATCAAGTTGATTTTCTTGAGCCAAAGAAACCGCTCTTTCCAAATCTTGTACTCCACCTTGATAATCGCCCTGATGTGCCTTGATTTGACCAAGCATTGATAAAACTTCTGAACACCAGTGAACATCCTTTAATATTTCTGAAAGTTCTAAACATTGGTGAGCTAAATTCAGTACTTCTTCAAATTCTTGGCTTTCGCATTTTTCCTGAGCCGAATCAAAAAGGTGTCTTAGTTTTTCGTACTGTACTGCAATAGCAATGTTTTCTATATCTTCCCTTTCGGGGAGATCATGTTGTTTAGCAATCTCAAGAGCTTGAGATGCTCTTTTAACACCCTCCGTAAAGTCTCCTTCATGTATCAAAAGGTTTCCCATTGATAACAAAATGCGTGCCCTCATTTCTTCATCGTCAAGTTGTTCAATCATAAGTAGGGCTTCCTCAAGTAAATCAAGCGCCGCTCTTGCATTACCCTTTTCTGCTTCGGTTGCTGCTGCTTGATACAACTGTGCAGGTTTTTTTAGTTGAGCATTCTTAATTAGCCTTCTAACTTCTTCGACAGCTTTAGTTAAATTTAGTTTTTGAAAAATATTTAGGGACTCTGTTAAATGCTCAAGTGCTATATCTACTTCATCAATAAAGGAAAGAACCTCTCCTAAAAGTTTGAGAATAGTAGCTCGAAGAACAACATCAACAACTAAACTGCATTTTTCTAAAGCTTGCCCTAAAAAATCTGCTCCTGCATCATAATTTTCTTGTTTTATTTGAAGCCGTCCCATTTCTCTAAGAGCAAGCGCATGATGTTTTGGATTATTAAATTGATTAAGTACTGCTAAAGCTGTATTTAATTTCTCTTCGGCCTCATCTAAATTATCTTGATCAATCAGTATTGATGCTATTCGTGGTAAGACAAGGACTTGAGTGTCTTTATTTCCAATCTTCAATGCTAACTCGTAAGAATCTTCGAGAAACTTTAAAGCTTCACTAACATTATTTTGACGTTCATACAAAATCCCTATCTCTTGAAGAGTCATTGCCTCGTGCGGTTGATTGCCATTCTCTCTGTGCAGTTCGAGAGCTTGATTATAAAGCTCTAAAGCAAGTTCACGCTCACCACAATCTGAGCGGAAAGTGGCTATATTATGTAAAACCAGTGCTTTGAGCCAAGAGTTATCAATTTGGGGTAGTAAGTCATTTAAGTGTTCTAAAATCTCTCTTGCCTCTTCCATTTCACCTTGTTGAAGCCTGAGCATTGCAGTATTGCTAAGAAGTGGAATTGTATCCTCAAGGTTTTTGGACTGTGTTCTGTGTGAAACTAAACTTGGTAATATATTATCCCAAGCATCAGTTTGACCAAGATCAACTTGAAGAGTCGCAATGTTATTTTGTACAGTATAGAGAAAATTTTTATCTCCTGTTTCTTGAGTAAGTTCTAGTACTTCCATATATAATTTAAGTGCTTCTTCGGGTTCACCTAATTCTCTCTTGATATTTGCCATTAGACCAATAGACTTAGCTTTACCTAGCTTATTATTATCTTTCTCATCAATCTTAATGACCTGCTGACATATATTCATTGCCTGCTGATAGTTACCTTGCTTAACGTATAAATCTCCTAAATCATGAAAGATAGCAGCTTTTTCAGTTTCATATTCATCCGAACAAAATTTTAACGCCTCTTGATAGTTATACAAAGCCTCTTCCACTTCTCCAATATGTTCTTGCGCTTTTGCTAAGTAGTAGAGGAGCCTAAAAGAAATAAGATGAATTCCTAAGTGGCCAAAAGCTCCATCACGAACAAACTTACATAGTGCCACTACTTCTCTGTACCTTCCTTGGCGGTTGAGCCGCATGACTAAAAACCAATTTGCTCTACCTAATAAGTCAGGATTCAAAGCTTCAGTTGCAAGTCGATACAACTCAAATAACCTATCAGTCGGCATTGAATTCTCAAAAGGGTCATTACGCAGAAAGCTTTTTGATAGCTTTTGCTCTGCCTCCATGCTCTTTACAATACCTTTGGTAAACCATATTTCATCTAAATGTTTCGCAGCAGTTCTGTATAATTCTATGGAATCTTTAGGAAAATCAAGAAGCGGCTCTATAATTCGTGGAACATAGTACAAAGTTTCTTGATGAGAATGTATACACTCAAGTAAACCTAATGCAACTGCTCTGGAAATATAACTATTTACATCGAAAGTTTTTGGACAAAGAACTTCTATTGCAGACTGAGGCACTGGTAACTGATAAACCAAGCTAAACCCAAGCATTCGTTGCAATTTAATTGGTTGTCGATTTAGTAATTCCTCTGCCAGAATACTTTCACGGAACTCTTGGGTGGTTTTCTCTACCTGTTCTAGTATTTGTGTTTTACCAACTTGTTGCACTTGTAAAACTTTGTTTAACCACTCCAACAAACGAGGATTACCTGCCGAAGTTGCCAAAGCTTTGAATTGTAACTCTCGATCGATTTCAGAACCAGGTGCAAAAGATACTAAACGGTTACATTTTTTCTGTAGATCAGTACCTGATAAGGCAGCTAACTGCTCTCGATGTAATCGCTGATTTAGCTCTGGAAGCAAAAAATCATACCTAGATGTAATAATAATCCGGTGTGGAAGACGCGATTGAGTTATTGCCTTCAACAAAGATATCAAGACTGCTACAGCTTCAGGCTTTAAGACTGCGTTACCATCTGTTCTCAATTCTAGGTTTGCTTCAAAGTCATCAAGAACAAAGATTAGTCTCTGTGCTTGCTCATTCAGTCCTTCTCGCAAGAATTTGGTTAACTTTTGCGTGAGTGGCAGATTACTTTGTAAAATTTTCTGTCCCGTTTCTGAATGACATGGGTCAGCAACCTCCTTTAGCAGCTTATCCTCATCTAATTGCCGATAGATAAAAATTTCGTCATAGCCTTGTAAACGTTCTAAAAGCCTTGCTGCAACAGTACTTTTACCAACTCCACCTAAACCATATAAAATTACACCTAACTTATCTGCTGCCCGTAATGCTCTCAAGCTACGTTGCAATGTTCTGCGTCTTCCTACAAACTCCTGTGGTGTGGCAACCCGAACAATTCCCTGCGAATCTAGAAACTGTTCATAAATCGGTTCTTCTGGCAACCATACCTGATCGCCTAATGGTTCAACCAATGCTTTTGGACACTGACCTCGGATATAAAGCCTAAGTAAATGCCAATCTTCTACCTTGGCCTTTCGTAGGTATTGATAAGTACTGGCAAGTGCCTCCGAAAGTTCATAGCCGGCAGCTAGTTTGCTGTAGAGATATGCTGCGGCTTGTGTTGCTACTACATCTGCGATCGGTCGTCCCCATCCTAAAACGGCTCGACAACCTTGCTCAATTAATGATTCAGCTAAAGAAGATACTGCACCATCACTTGCCGCTTCACCTGTTCGGCAGCCTGATAAAAACACTAGCTGTGGTATGCGAAATCTTAAAGCTGAAGCAATCTCTGATGCGTAAGCAGCATGGAGTTCACCTGTTTCAGTTTCTGTAAGAAAAAACGGTCGTTCATCTTTGATAGACGCATGTCCCGTCAGGTGAAACACGTCGAACGGTTCACGATAACGTCCCCAGAGTTTGCTTAGTTCTGCAATACAACCACTTTCTTCTACTCGTAAATCAAGAGGAATATCTCTTGTTGCTGTCAAAATTTGAGCTTCTTCCTGCTCAAAATCGAGTGGCGGTTCTACATCCTCTGGCGATGTTGCCATGAATAAAATCCGTAAAGGACGTTGCTGGGTATCCTCTGAATCTTGAACAGAACGATCAACCCAACGTATTGGTACAACAACTGGATTAACACGTTCTATTAAAAATTGCTCTCCATTATGCAACGTCTCCCAAGGCAGATGCCCTAATCGTTCACGCACATCTAGGGCCAGAATTAACCCTTCCTCTGTAAAATTATTAATTGCTCGACTTAGCCACCTGCCAGTTCCATCTAACCAACAAAATAATTGATACCCAATTCCTTTTAAATCAGGCATCAGCATGTAGTAGCTACCTTTTGCCTTCTGAATTAAGTTTTCAATTGACGATACATCAAGCTGTTGTGTTTCATATCTTGCTGGATGTCCCACTGAATAACGCAATTCTACAAACTGCTTTTCAAGCGGTACTAATTTGATGTAAAGCGTCTGCACATTAACTCTCCAACTCTTCTAAGACTGCACAGATGTCTTCAATGGTGGCATTTTCTAAGACCACTCGTACATAGTCAGATACAAGTACTACATCAAACTTCTTACTAGATCGTTTGTGTTCCTGATACCATTTACGGATTTGTTCTGCGACTGCAACTGTACCTCCTACAATCCCGACCACAGTGCCTATCACTGCCAAAGTACCTTCCTTGGTAGGCACAGAATTTGCTGCTATCTCCCAACTACCCTGTAGACCAGTGGTTTCAAACAGTTTTTCAGCGGCAATATCAGTTTCTTCACCTTCAAGGGAAAGCTTTATCTCTACCATGTGTCAATCGAGTAACTATTGAGTAACTATAAATACAAGTATACTACTCATTTTTTTACAAGACACTACCAGCCCCAAAATTATGCTCTAAATCAGGGTATTTTACTAAAATTTTTGGGATAAAATTTGATAAAACAAAAGTTCATAGAAAGCTGATGTTTGATTAAAAATAGATATATAGTGGCTTGTTTTAACACATCACTTTTGTCTAAAATTCCAAGTATAATAGTTTAAGTTACTAAAAAAAATTAATATAATTTTATCCTAAATTTGATTTTACTAATTGTTCTATTAACTTTTAATCAAAACTTAAACGCCATCTCTGTTAAAGCAGGAATATTCTAGATAGCAAATTAACTCAAGTGCAGATATGCACAGGGTGATATTATGACAAATTTAACCCAAGAAGAAATTAGATTAGTAGAAGCCTTGAGTCACAAAGCTCATTGGCGGAGATGGGGGTCATATTTAAGCGATCGCCAATGGGGAACGGTACGCGAAGACTATAGCCCGAATGGTACAGCCTGGGACTATTTCACCCACGATCAGGCTCGTTCTCGCGTCTATCGTTGGGGTGAAGATGGAATTGCTGGCATTTCTGATAATCATCAACGGCTTTGTTTTGCGATCGCACTTTGGAATGGCGAAGATTCTATTCTTAAAGAAAGAATTTTTGGTCTAACCGGTAGCGAAGGAAATCATGCAGAGGATGTTAAAGAATATTACTTTTATCTAGACAATACTCCTACCCATTCCTACATGAAAGCGCTTTACAAATATCCCCATAAAGCCTTTCCCTACTCCCAACTAGTTGCAGAAAATCAACGCAGAAATCGTCATGAGCCAGAATTTGAATTACTAGATACAGGTATATTTGATGAAAATCGTTACTTTGATGTCTTTATCGAATATGCCAAAAATTCTGCTGAAGATATTCTCATCCAAATAAAAGTAATCAACCGGGGACCAGAAGCAAAAACCCTACACCTATTACCTACTCTCTGGTTTCGTAATACTTGGTGTTGGAATGGTGATACCAGCAAACCTACTTTAAAAGAAGTCAAATCAGGTAATGGCTTTCATGTCGTTGAGGTATTTCACTCAACTTTAGGTAAAAGGTGGCTGTATTGTCAGGAAGCAAACGAAATTCTATTTACAGAAAACGAAACAAATTATCAGCGATTGTTTGGCTATTCTAATTCGTCTACTTATGTCAAAGATGGCATTAATGACTATATAATCCAGGGTAAAAAAGAGGCAGTAAATCCAAATAAAGTTGGCACTAAGGCATCTGCTGATTATTTGTTGACAGTTGCTGCAGGTGAAACAAAAATTGTTAAATTACGATTGAGTGATCAACCTGATTTATTTGAGCCATTTGGCAAAGAATTCGATACAATCTTTTGGGAACGACAACAGGAAGCAGATAAATTTTATCAGCGCGTTACACCATTTCCACTCAGTGAAGATATGCGAAATGTGCAACGACAAGCGTTTGCTGGAATGCTGTGGAGTAAACAATATTATCACTATGTTATAGAGGATTGGTTGAAAGGCGATCGCAATACACCACCGCCACCACCAGAACGCCAACAAGGCAGAAACCGGGAATGGTTCCACCTCTACAATAAAGATATTCTTTCGATGCCCGATAAGTGGGAATATCCTTGGTTTGCGGCTTGGGATTTGGCATTTCATACCATTCCTTTGGCAATGATTGACCCTGATTTTGCTAAGTATCAGTTGGATGTTTTAACACGAGAATGGTATATGCATCCTAACGGGCAAATTCCTGCTTATGAATGGGCTTTTGGTGATGTTAATCCACCTGTTCATGCTTGGGCAACTTGGCGTATTTATAAGATTGAGAAAAAGATTTATGGACGAGCAGATAGACAGTTTTTAGAACGGGTATTTCAAAAGCTGATGCTCAATTTTACCTGGTGGGTAAATCGCAAAGATACTGCGGGTAACAACGTCTTTCAAGGGGGATTTCTCGGTTTAGATAACATTGGTGTATTTGACCGTAGCGCAGCTTTACCTACAGGTGGACATATTGACCAATCTGATGGTACGAGTTGGATGGGAATGTATTGTTTAAATATGTTAGCGATCGCTCTCGAATTAGCCAAGACTAATCCTGTTTACGAAGACATTGCTACTAAGTTTTTTGAGCATTTTCTTTATATTGCCGATGCCATGAATAAAATTGGCGAAATGGAAGCCAGTTTGTGGCATGATTATGATGAATTTTACTACGATGTGCTGCATTTACCTGAACGGCAGATTACCTTAAAAGTCAGGTCAATGGTAGGATTAATTCCTCTATTTGCCATTGAAACTATTGAACCAGAAATTTTAAAACTGCTTCCTGGTTTTAAAAAGCGATTAGAATGGTTTATCCAAAACCGTCCTGACTTGCGGCAAAATGTGGCTTGTATGGAAACAAAAGGATTGGGTGCGAGGAGATTGCTGGCGATCGTTTCTAGAGATAAGCTCAGAAGTATTCTGCAAAAAATGCTGGATGAAAGCGAGTTTTTTGGCCCTTACGGCATTCGGGCACTTTCTCGATTTCACGCTGAAAATCCTTATATTTTTGATGTCAATGGTTCACAATTTCGAGTCGATTATGAACCGGCTGAATCTAGCAGTGGTTTATTTGGTGGTAATTCTAACTGGCGTGGCCCCGTTTGGTTTCCGGTGAATTTCATCCTAATTGAATCTCTGCAAAAGTTTCATTATTATCTCGGAGACGATTTCAAAGTGGAATGTCCTACAGGTTCTGGTCAAATGATGACACTTTGGGAAGTTGCATCAGAATTATCTCAAAGGTTAACTAGAATTTTCTTGCAAAATTCCTCTGGTAAACGTCCTGTTTATGGTGGAATGCAAAAGTTTCAAAACGATCCACACTGGCAAAATCTGATTTTATTTTATGAGTATTTTCATGGTGATAACGGAGCCGGAATTGGCGCTAGTCATCAAACTGGCTGGACAGGTTTAGTTGCCAAATTAATCCAGCAATTTGGTGAATATGAAGCACCGCATCAAGAACCAGAAATAGAGAAGGATAAAGACGCGATCGCTCTAACATAAGGACATCTAAACCTGCTCCTCCCTCATCCTCACTACAAACTATGAATATTTTGACAGTCATCATATTATTTTAATCATCTACTTTTTCACGAGAAAAAATGCTGCTTTACCACATCTAGGCGTGAACAGTTCCAATAATCGATATGAGAGACAATCAAACCATCAGAGTTAAGGCCTAATTCACTCCAACCAGGAATAGAGATCCGTGGCTTCCAGGGTAGAGGAGTATTCCAACTGAGAGTCCACTCAGTTTTTATTGTGTCTCCTAAACGTTGAATATTCTGTAAGTCCATCTTGGGATTTAAAAACCAAGTTTGGATAAAATTAATCATTTCTTTATAACGTTTAACACCAGTAAATTGATTCAGTGGGTCTTTAAAATAAACGTCTGGAGCGTAAATACTGTAAGTTTGATTTACTGGGAATCTTTGATAGTCTTCTTTGAGGATTTCAATGATATCCATGATAGATAATATCTGTAAATTGCTTTATCGGAAAACTTAAAAATTGAAATCAGCCCTCATTCCATAAACGTTCTAACTGACGCCGCCAAGCAGTTAGGACTTCTTCTCGCCCTTTTGCAGATGAGTCTATTTCGCCCATCATTCCTTCTGCATAAAAGCGTTCTAAGCTTTGCATAGTAGCTTGTAGAGATTGTCCTTGCTGTTTTGCTACCTGAATAATTTGCCGGATGCGGCTTTCAATTAGTCGATTAAAAACATTATCTAATCCAGCCTGATAGAGAGATACAAGTCGGTTGATTGCATTGGATAAATCTGCACTTACTAAAGTGCTGCTGTTATGTTGAAATACCCCCCAAATTCCCCCTTCATGCAAAGCGTAACGTACTTCTTGAGTGTCATCAAAGTTGGCTTCTAGAAACTGTTCTAAAAATGGTTGGGCTTCTTGAATGGGCAGAATAGGTAGTAAAACTCGCAGCCAAGTATTATCTTCGGAAAGCAGCACCAATAGCCGAAAAGTAGAAGTGTCTACTTGCCACGATCCAGGAGCAATGCCGGCAACAGCCGATGTACCAAATAATTCTGTGAGCGTACCCGCAATTTCTTCAGGTGTCATAAGCTTTTATTTAGATATAGCCTCTAGATTAGCGCAGAGGTGCATCAGCTTATTCAATCGCTCCCATTAGTTTTAATGCTATGCGCTGTGCTGACGTTAGCCCTGTTACACCTGTGATATTCAGCCCTGCACACAGTTTATAGCTAATTACCCGCAGACAGTTCCCAGTAGTCGCATCCCAAATACGGATGGTTTCATCATGACTACCACTGACAATCCGCTGACCGTCGGGGGAAAACGCCACTGAATTGACCTCAGAATCATGCCCAACAAAGGGTTGACCAATGGGCTGACCATTCACATCCCACAACCGTACTGTCTTGT